>CAXNKP010000257.1:0-4340 GCA_964202815.1 Stagnihabitans sp.
AGCGCGGCAGTGGCAGGGCAAGGAATTGTCCTACAACAACATCAACGACACGGACGCCGCCTTTGAACTGGTGGCCGAGTTTGCTGGCCAGTTTCCCACCTGCGCCATCATCAAACACGCCAACCCCTGCGGTGTCAGCCAAGGTGCCACCCTGCGCGAGGCGTACAAGCGCGCCTATCAATGCGACCAAACCTCGTCCTTTGGCGGGATTGTAGCGCTGAACGTGCCTTTGGATGCCGAGACGGCCGAAGAAATTGTCAAGATCTTCACCGAAGTGGTGATAGCCCCCGGCGCGTCTGACGCGGCGATGGCGATCTTTGCCACCAAAAAGAACCTACGGCTATTGACCACCTCTGCCCTGCCAGATGCCAAGGCGCCGGGACTGGCGTTTAAACAGGTGGCGGGCGGCATCTTGGTGCAAGACCGCGATTTTGCAGGCATTACGGCGGCGGATCTGCAGGTGGTTACCAAACGCGCGCCAACATCGGCTGAAATGGCGGATTTGCTGTTTGCTTGGACGGTGGCCAAACACGTCAAATCCAACGCCATCGTTTATGTGAAAGACGGCGCCACTGTTGGCATCGGCGCGGGACAGATGAGCCGGATCGATTCGACCCGCATCGCCGCGCGCAAGGCAGGCGATATGGCCCAAGCCTTGGGCCTGCCCCAAAGCCCGACCTTGGGGTCGGTCGTGGCATCGGATGCGTTTTTTCCGTTCGCCGATGGGCTGATAACTGTGGCGCAAGCGGGGGCAACGGCGGTTATTCAACCGGGCGGGTCTGTGAACGATGATCAGGTGATTGCCGCGGCCGATGCGGCAGGGGTAGCCATGGTCTTTACCGGCCAACGTCATTTTAGGCATTAAAAGATGAACCGTGCGCTTATCCCCTTGGTGGCTTTTATGGTGTTGATCTTGGATCAGGCCAGCAAATGGGCCGTGGTCTTTTGGCTAAACCTTGACCAACGCGATGAAATTGATGTGTTTCCACCCTATCTGGTGTTTCGGATGGCGTGGAACTACGGGATGAACTTTGGCCTGATGGCGCAAGGATCCGTTCTAGGGCGCGCCGTGCTGATCGGACTGGCGCTGGCAATTTCGGCTTGGGTATGGGTTTGGGTTTGGCGTGAGAAGGCTGGCCCGCCCGCCCAAGTGGCGGCGGGCTTGTTGATCGGCGGGGCCTTGGGCAATGTTATTGACCGCATACTTCATGGGGCCGTGGCCGACTTTTTGAACATGTCATGCTGTGGCATAGACAATCCCTACGCGTTTAACGTCGCAGACGTGTGTATTCTTTTTGGCGCGGTCGGCTTGATGATTTTCAGCAATTTTGCGGGCGGCAAGGCGCCACCTGAAAAGACGCAAGACACAAAGACCCCGTGACGCCGCCTTGTGTTTGGGTTAAGACAGAAAAAAGTAGAGTGCAAGGGTCTGACGGAATGCGGAAGTCACGGATGGTTCTCGCGATGGCGGGCGTGGTGCTTCTGGCGCTAAGCGCCTGCGGTGGGCATAAAGGTGTTCCGCGTTTGATGAATTTGCATTCCTCCAGCGATGGGCCCGATGAATTTGCCCTGCTGCCACCCAAAGCGCTTGAGATACCGCCAGACCTAACCGCCCTGCCCGACCCAACCCCCGGTGGTGCCAACCTGACCGACCAGAACCCGATCAACGATGCGATTGTGGCCTTGGGCGGCAAAGTTCCCGAAACAAAAGGCATTCCTACCGCCGACAGCGGCCTTGTGCGTTATGCCGGGCGGGCTGGCGGCATCACCGATATCCGCGCCAGTCTTGCGGATGAGGATCTCGCATGGCGCAAAAAACACCCGGGCAAGGTTTTGGAACGCGTCCTCTCCCTGACCACCTATTTTGACGCTTACAAGGCGATGTGGCTTGACACCTACGCCGAACTGCAGCGCTGGCGCGATGCAGGCGTGCGCACACCCTCTGCCCCGCCCAAAGACGCGGGTCAGCCGAAAAAGTAAGTCGAACGCTCGGTCACAAGCGCGTGGCACGGCCTTGCGCCTGACAGCCTAAGGGCTACCTTGGACCCATGCGCAGGAGGCAGCCATGTCACACCCGTCACGGACAATAATTTTGATCAAGCGGTGGTCTTATGCCGCTTTGGCCTTTGGCCTAATGCTGGGGCAAGCCACGGCCGATCAGGTCAGCACCTTTACGCTGGATAACGGGATGCAAGTCGTGGTGATCGAAGATCACCGCGCGCCGGTAGTGGTGCACATGGTTTGGTACAAAATCGGGGGGGCCGATGAAAGCCCAGGCCACTCCGGCATCGCCCATTTTCTGGAGCACCTGATGTTTCAAGGCACCAAAAAGGTGGCTCCAGAACAATTCAGCAAAATTGTCGCCGCCCAAGGCGGGTCTGATAATGCTTTCACCTCACTGGATTACACTGCCTATTTCCAACGCGTAGCCTCTGACAGGCTGGATCTGGTGATGACGATGGAATCAGACCGGATGCACAATTTGAACCTCAGCCAGACCGATGTCGACACCGAGCGCAGCGTCATTCTGGACGAGCGCACCCAACGCACCGACAGCGACCCCAGCGCTTTGCTGGGCGAACAGATGGCCGCTGCCCAATATATGAACCACCCCTACGCCAGTCCCGTGATCGGCTGGCGCCATGAGATCGAGGGACTGACGCGTCAAGACGCGCTTGATTTTTACCACGCCAACTATGCCCCCAACAACGCGATCTTGATCGTGGCGGGCGATGTCATCCCGCAACAGGTGCTAGATTTGGCCGAAAAGCACTATGGTCCCATCCCGCCCTCTGACAAAATCCACGACCGCATCCGGCCGAGCGAACCGCCCCAACTGGCCGAACGCCGCATGGTTCTGGCCGATGCCCGCGTGGCCCAACCCTATGTCGTGCGCAACTACCTTGCCGCCGAGCGTAACCCCGGCGACCAGAAAGAGGCCGCAGCCCTGACCATGCTGGCCCAGCTTTTGGGCGGCAACCGCGCCACCTCGGTTCTGCCGAGGGCTTTGGAGTTTGACCAGAAAATCGCCACCTATACCCAAGCCTCTTACGATGGGGTTTCGCTGGACCAGACAACCTTTGGCTTGGCCGTCGTCCCCGCCGATGGCGTAAGTTTGGATCAGGTGGAAAAGGCGATGGACGCTGTCATCGACCAGTTCCTGAAAACTGGCGTCGATGCCGAGGAATTTGCCCGAATCAAGGCGCAGGTGAAGGCCGAACAAATCTACAGCGCTGACAACACCCAAGGCTTGGCGCATCGCTACGGCATGGCGCTGGCCTCTGGCCTGACCGTGCAAGATGTGCAGGCCTGGCCTGATGAACTGCAAGCCGTCACCGCCGACGAGGTTATGGCACAGGCGAAAAAAGTTCTGGATCGCCGTCAATCCGTGACAGGCTGGCTGCAAACCGAAGGAGCGGCGCAATGATGGTTCGTGCCCTTGCCCTGATGGGTGCTTTGATCTGTTTGGCCCTGCCGCTGCGGGCAGAGGTTCAGATACAGGAGGTTACCTCGCCGGGTGGGATCAAGGCTTGGCTGGTGGAAAACCACGATATCCCCTTCACAGCCCTTAACATCCGTTTCAAGGGCGGCACGTCTTTGGATGCGGCGGGCAAGCGCGGGGCAGTCAACCTGATGACTGCGCTGATCGAAGAGGGTGCCGGCGATCTGGATTCGCAAGCCTTCGCCGCAGCGCGTGACGGCATGGCCGCAGAGTTCGGCTTTTCCAGCGACAGCGACGGCGTAAGCGTCAGCGCGCGGTTTTTAACCGACACCAGCACACAGGCCACAGACCTTTTGCATCTGGCCCTGACAACACCGCGCTTTGACACCGACGCCATAGAACGGGTGCGCGGCCAAGTTCTGCAAAACATTGCCAGCAACGCCAAAGACCCAAGCGCGATTGCCAGCGATCTGCTCAGCCACGCCGCCTTTGGCGATCATCCCTATGGGTCCAGCGGTGATGGCACGGCGGACAGCGTGCAGGCATTAACCCGCGACGACCTGTTGGCCGCCTATCACGCGGCCTTGGCCCGCGACCGCATCTATGTGGCGGCAGCGGGCGATATCTCTGCCGCTGATTTGGGCAAGATGCTTGACAAACTGTTGGGCGACCTGCCCGCCACGGGTGCTGCGCAACCCGCCGATGTCGCCCTGACAGCCAAAGGTGATGTGATCACCCAAAGCTTCCCCGGCCCGCAAAGCACGATCAGCTTCTATCAAGGCGGAATCACCTTCGAAGACCCTGATTATTTCGCAGCCACGATCCTGAACGAGATTTTGGGCGGCAACGGCTTTTCCTCGCGCCTGATGGATCAGGTGCGCGAAAAGCGCGGCCTGAC
>CAXNKP010000258.1:0-4313 GCA_964202815.1 Stagnihabitans sp.
CAAGATGATGCCGGCATGGCGGTGATCGAGGCGCGTGCCCTGCGGATGGGCGCGCCGGTTTTGGCCTTTGGCCAACAGTGGCACGTTCATGAAGAACATGGCCGGATGGTCTATCAAGACGAAAATGGCCTGTTAGACCTGCCGCTGCCCAACCTGCCCGGCCCGCACCAGATCCACAACGCCGGAGCGGCCCTAACCGCCCTGCGCCAACTGGGGGCAACAGCGGCACAGTGCGAGGCGGCGGTGACCCAAGCCTTTTGGCCCGCGCGGATGCAGCGGTTGCGTCAAGGGCCGTTGGTTGAACTGGCCCCGGGTGTCGAGCTGTGGCTGGACGGCGGCCATAATCCGGCGGGCGGCCAAGCTGTGGCGGCCACCTTGGCGCGGATGCCTGTGCGCGAAACCCATCTGATCTGCGGGATGCTCAACACCAAAGACGTGCGTGGCTATATGGTGCCTTTGGCGAGCCAAGCAACCGTCCTGCACGCGGTTGAGATTCCGGGAGAGAAAAACACCCTGCCCGCCGCAACCACAAGAGACGCGGCCTTGGCTGCGGGCCTGAAGGCCGAGATTGCCGGATCGGTGGCCGAGGCGCTGCGCACCATTGCCGCACAGGCTCCGCAAGCGCGGGTGCTGATTTGCGGATCGCTTTATCTGGCTGGCACGGTTTTACGCGAAAACGGCTAGGGCGCGCGGCGGCTCTGGCTGGGGGGGTGACACCCCCCAGACCATCCATCGTGTATTTGTTCCAAGATGAATAGCTTAGGGGCTGCATGGACTGGATTGCGCATCAGGTGGCTAAGGGGCGGGGCTTGGGCTTGGCGCTGCTTGTGATGCTGGCTTTGGCGCTGCCGGGGTTTTTTAGCCTGCCGCCCCTTGACCGCGACGAAGTGCTTTTCTCGCAAGCCTCGCGGCAGATGCTGGCCTCGGGCGATTGGGTCGATATCCGTTTTGGAGAGGCGCCACGCTACAAAAAGCCCATCGGGATTTACTGGATGCAGGCTGCTGCGGCGGCTGTGACGGGGCAGCCGGATCAGATCTGGTCCTATCGTCTGGTCAGTCTGTTGGGCGCGCTTTTGGCTGTGGGCTTTACCCATGCCACGGCGCGGCTTTATCTGGGGCGCGAGGCCGCTTTCTTGGCCGCCGTTGCCTTAGGGGCCAGCCTGATGTTGGGGGCGGAGGCGCATTTGGCCAAAACCGATGCTATGCTGTTGGCCAGCGTGGCTATGGGGCAGTATCTTTTGGCAAGGAGCGGGCGGGATCGGGGCTTGCCTTGGGGCTTTGCCATGGGCTTTTGGGCCGTTCTGGCCGCCAGCACCCTGATCAAGGGGCCGATCGGGCCTATGGTTATTGCGCTGACTTTGGCGGGTCAGTGTCTGGTGTCTCGCAGTTTTGCGCCTTTGGTGCAGCTGCGGCCTGTGCCGGGATTGCTGCTGTTTGGGGCCTTGGTGGCACCTTGGTTTGTGGCGATCTCAGTCGTGAGCGACGGTGCCTTTTGGGGTGCTTCGCTCGGTGCGGATATGTTTGAAAAGATGGCCTCGGCTCAGGAAAAGCACGGAGCACCGCCGGGGTCTTATCTCGCTGCCATCTGGCTGACCTTTTGGCCGGCGGCTATGCCACTGGCTGCAAGCCTGCCCGCCATTTGGGCAGGGCGGCGGGATGCGGTGGTTCAGTTTGGCCTTTTAAGCCTGCTGCCCACCTGGCTGATATTTGAAGCTTTGCCCACCAAGCTGGTGCATTACACCTTGCCCACCTATCCGGCCTTGGCGCTTTTGGTGGGCTATGCCGCGCAAAGCGGGGCTTTGCGCCGGATTTGGCCGATGGCTTTGGTGGGGCTGTTCCCACTGGGGCTGTTGGCGGCGTTTGTTTGGCAAGCGGGTCTGCTGGGCTTGGCGATGCCGCTGGCCTTTTGGATCGGCGCTGTGGCTGTGACCACTAGCCTTGGCTTTATCCTTTGGGCAGCACGGGCGGGTTCGGTGAAATTGGCCATAGCTCTTGCCGCTGGCGGATGGGCGCTGAATGCCACGGTCTATCCAACTTTGGCAGGGCTGGACGTGCTTTGGCCCGCACGTCCGCTGGCCGCTTGGGCGACGCGCTATCCTGACTGCAGCTTTCGCGTGGCGGGCTTCGCCGAGCCGTCTTTGGTTTACCTTACCAACGCCCGCGTGCAATTTCAGACCCAAGAGCAGATCATGGCCGCCTTGTCTGAGCCGGGTTGCCAAGTCGTGGCCTTGCCCGTCACAATGCCCCCTACAGGCGTGCAGGACTTGGGGCGTGTAAGTGGATTTGACCTTGGCAGGGGGCGCCAGGTGGGCCTTTCGGTCTGGCTGAAACCTTAGCGACCGGTCAACTCGTCGCTGACGTTCACAGGCCCTGCCGTTCCGCGCAGTTTTGCGCGGTAAATCACCACGCCTTCGACGACGCGCATGACATAGGTGCGTGTCTCGGTGAAGGGGATCATCTCGACCCAATCCACCACATCGGTACCCGCCAGCCGTGGATCGCCAAACGCGCTGATCCAGCCGCGCGGCCGTCCGGGGCCGGCATTGTAGCCCGAGGCGATCAGCGCCACCGAGGGACCAAATTGATCGACCAGTTCTTTGAGATAGGCCGCCCCCAGCGTAGCATTGTAAGCGGGGTCTGACGCAAGTTTGGCTTCGGAAAACTTGATCCCTTGATCCTTGGCCACTTGGGCAGCCGTGGTGGGCAGCATCTGCATCAAGCCCAACGCGCCTGCGGGGCTGCGCGCTTCGGGGTCAAACTCGCTTTCGCGCCGCGCAATCGACAGCGCCAGGGCGCGACTGACGGGCAGCTTTTCGGGGATCATCTCTGGCACCGGAAAATAGGCTCCCGGAAAGATCACTCCGCGTTCAGCGGCGGCCTTGGCAATCAGCACGGCAGAGCGGTATTGGCCCAAATTCAATGCCAAACCGGCCAGCGTGCCCAATTCGGCATCCGACAGGCTTTCGCCCAGATGCAACAAAAAGCGCGCCGAGAGTTGTTCATTGCCTGCACCTGCCATCAGTACCGCTGCCTCTAGCACCGAAGATTTGGCATAGCGCGCCCCCTTCCAAGTCCCCGGCGGGGGGGCCTTGGACAGAAGGCTGGCATCCAGATCCAAGCCCAGCTTTTCTGCGGCCAGCATGCCGTAATACGAAGTTTGATATTTGGCCGCCTTGCCATAAGCGCCGCGCGCCGTTGCCTTGTCGCCCGAGGCCTCGTAGGCGCGACCCAACCAATACTGCGCGCGCGCTTGGCTGATGGGTGTCGTTGCCCCCGTCAGGCGGGTGAAATGCGCCAGCGCCAGCACTGGATCGTTGAGTTTGCGCAGGGCGATAAAGCCGCTCACAAACTCCAGATCGCCGCTATCGCCCAACTCTGTCAATTGATGGGTTGCAGCGACTTTATAGGCGATTTTTGGCGCATCCTTGCGCATCAAGATGCGGGCCAGGTCGGCCCGCTTGGCCGCCCAAGCGCCCGGATCCCCCAGCCGCTTGGCCGAGGTGGAGCGATCAAGGATCAACTCTGCTGCATCGGCATAATTGTCGTGCCGCATTCGGAACAAAAAGCGGTCAAACGCCAAACCGGGGTCGTCCTTCAGGGCCTTGGGCACGGCATTGACCAGCGCTGCAACCCCGTCCTTGTCTGCGCGCAGCGCAAGGCGGGCTTTGCCAAGGGCTGCCCAGTCTTGCGAGACCAAGGCCAGCATCCGCGCACCCTCATCCGCGCGCGAGCCGTCCCACAGAATGCGATCAAACCGCACCTCATGCGCCACGCGCAAATCGGGGCCGTAGGTGGAAAGCAGTTGTGCCTGTTCGTCGCTGGTGAATTTCAACTTGGTCCAGCCGATGGTGGCAACTTCGACAGCCTCTGCATGGCGGCCTTTGGCGTCCAGTGCTGCTGTCAGCGCCAGAACGCCGGCCGCTTTGGCGGGGGGGGCATCGGCAAAATACTGCAAGATGCGGTCAGGGTCGGTGGAGCGCGCCACCGCCACCTCTCCTGCAGCTTGCAGATAGGGCAGGCCAGGCCAGTCGGCGCGACGGGCAAGAAAGGCTTCGTACTCACCCAAAAGCCCCACACCAGCGCGCAGCCGCTGCCATTCGATGACATCGGCACCCACGGCTCCTGCCCCTTGGGCGCGGGCGGATGCCCCGACCCAGTCTTCTTGACTGGCCAGCGCCTGTGCATCGCGTAAAGCACTGATTTCATTTTTATTATAGGCAAGGGCTGGGGTGACTGCCAAGCCTGTCAGCAGGGCCAAAAGACGAAGGATGGGGGCGCATTTTATCATAGCACGATTTTGCCTGAAGCGCCCT
>CAXNKP010000259.1:0-4307 GCA_964202815.1 Stagnihabitans sp.
AGGGCACGGCGAGATCAAGGTGCCGCCCTCGCTGGTCTTGGGCCATTCCGATCAGGCCTTGGCCCAATTGCCGCCCAAGGCCACGCCCTTTGATCTGGTGATGGGCTTCAAGACCGGCGATGGTGCCGCGCGGGGGCTTTTGGCCGAAGCGGGTATTCGCGCCGATCTGCAAACCAAGCCGCTTGCCCCCCTGTCGGGTGGGCAAAAGGCGCGGCTCGCCATGCTGCTGTTGCGCCTTGCCAAGCCCAACTTCTACCTTTTGGACGAGCCGACCAACCATCTGGACATCGAAGGCCAAGAGGCGCTGGAAGCCGAGCTGCTCAGCCAAGGTGCAACCTGCCTGCTGGTCAGCCATGACCGCAGTTTTGTGCGCAATGTGGGCACGCGGTTCTGGATGATCGAGAAAAAGCGCCTGATCGAGGTGGATAGCCCTGAGGCTTTTTTCAGCGGGCAAATCGGCGGCGCCTGAGCAAGGCCTGACGGCAGATGGGCTGCACCCGTCAGCCGCAGCGCATAAACCCCCGGGGCCAGCCCCGGACCCCGGGATATTTGGGCACATATGAAAGGGGGGCGGGGGGCCGCATTTTGACCGAGCGACCTTTGGCCCTTTCCTTCAAGGGCGGTCGCGTGTAATGCCCAGCGGTTCTAGACATCCCTTAGCGGAGTGCCCCATGCAAGGCAGTGCCAACCTCAACCTGATGATCAAAGCCGCGCGTAAAGCCGGGCGCGCCTTGGTTAAAGACTTTCGCGAGGTGGAGAACCTGCAAGTGTCAGCCAAGGGGCCGGGCGACTTTGTGACCAAGGCCGACCGCGAGGCCGAGCGGATTATCAAAGAAGACCTGATGGAAGCCCGCCCGACCTATGGCTGGCTGGGCGAGGAAACCGGAGCCATGGCAGGCGCTGACCCGACGCGGCGTTGGATTGTCGATCCTTTGGATGGCACCACGAACTTCCTGCATGGTCTGCCGCACTGGGCCGTCTCGATCGCGCTGGAGCACAAGGGCGAGATCGTCTCGGGCGTGGTGTTTGACGCAGCCAAGGACGAGATGTATTGGGCCGAAAAAGGCGCTGGCGCCTGGATGAACGAGCGCCGTCTGCGCGTGTCGGGCCGCCGTCAGATGCACGAGGGGCTGTTTGCCACCGGCGTGCCGTTTGGGGCAAAAAAGACGCTCCCCGCCATGGTGGCCGATTTAGCCCGCCTGATGCCGGGCTGTGCCGGAGTGCGGCGCTGGGGGGCAGCTTCGTTGGACTTTGCCTATGTGGCCAGCGGCCGCTTTGACGGCTATTGGGAGCGCGAGTTGCGGCCTTGGGACATGGCGGCAGGCCTTTTGCTGGTGCGCGAGGCAGGCGGTTTTGCGCAAGCCGTGCGCGACGGCGATGACATTTTGGATTCGGGTTCTATCATCTGCGGCAATGATGGGCTGTTTGACGCCTTCGCGAAGATCATCCGCAACGTTTGACTCCTTACGCCTTGCGATCAGTGGGGTGGTTGACCCCGTCCATCATCTGCACTTGGCCAAAATCGTGCGGGCTGACCCCGTCCAGAATGCCGGTGTTGATGCCATATTGCAGTGGGTTGGACCGGCGCTGGTGGTGGGTGTAAATCCCGCAGGTCTTGCAAAACCAATGTTTGGCGGTGCCAGTGCCCCATTGGTAGAGCGTCAAGTTCTCTGCGCCCTTAACAATCACCACCTGATCCAAAGGGGCCGAGACGACAATCGCCCCGCGTCTGCGACAATACGAACAATCGCAGCGGCGGGCAGAGGCAAGCCCATCGGGCAAGCTCAGCTCAAGTTCAACCGCGCCACAGTGGCATGTGCCGCGCAGGTTGGTCATCAGGTTCATGGGCGATCCTTGGTATCAGGCAGGGATGGCAAGCCCACCATTGACCGTCATTCTTTAGGCTTGTTCACATTCAGCCCGCCCTTGGTGCTGGCCACTGCGATCGAGGTCGGGGCCTTGGCCGCCTCTTTCTTGGGTTTTTTGACTTCTTTGCGTTTGTTCATGCCCTTGGCCATGTCATCCTCCTGCAGGCGCACAGGCGCGCCGATGCGTTAGTATAGCCCTTTGACGGGCGCGAGGGAATTCACGATTTTTCTGCGAAAAATCATCCCACCGCTGCGAGATGGGGGAAAAAGACCAAGGCTGCGGCACCGATCAGGCTAGAGGTCGTGCCCAATTGGGCGCGGTGCAGGGCTACGCCGTCGAAGCCGGGTTTGAGGTGGGTGGTCAGGGTGTCTTGTATCGGGGGGGCCAATTGATCGAAGGCTTGGCTCATCCCGCCACCCAGGATGATGGCTTGGGGTGAGAGGATATGAATCAGGCTGGCGCACCCGATGCCCAAAAGCGTCGCCTCGTCGCGCACAAGGCCTTGGGCCAAAGCGTCGCCTTGCAAGGCCGCATCATAAACGGCGCGGGCGTCTAAAGGGCGGCCATGCAAGGCAGAGGCGGAGTCAAGCACCGCTTGGGCCGTGGCGCGGTGGGCCAGCGCTGGGCCAGCGCCCCAATCCTCAAAGCAGGGCATATGCGCACCGGCAAAGCGCGGCCAGTCGCGGTGAAAGAACATGTGGCCCAGATGTCCCGCCATGCCGCGCCGCCCGCGCAAGGGCTTACCATCTGCGATGATGCCGCCGCCGATGCCGGTTGAAATCGTGATATAAACAAAGTCGCTATAGGTGCGCCCTGCCCCATAGCACAGTTCGGCCACAGCCCCCGCGATGCCGTCATTTTCCACCTGCACCGGCAGGGACAGGCTTTGACTAAGCGCATCGCGCAGGGGGAAATCCTCAAACCCCTTTAGAGTTTGCACACCAAAAACCCGGCCCGAGATCGTATCCAGCGGCCCCGGGGCGCAGATGGCAGCCCCTTTGACTTGGGTGCCGGCCATCACCTGCGCGCAAAGGTCGCTGATCTGGTCGATCACCACAAAAGGCCCTTCAAGAGCGCGGGTGCCTGTGGACTCTTGCGTCACAATCTGACCCAAGGCATCAACCAGACCCACCCTAATCTGGGTGCCACCTAGGTCAATCGCCAGCGCCAGTTCCGCCATTAGAGTGCTGCCAGCCAAGCCATACGCGCGCCCAGATCAGGCGCGTTGAAGGCCAGCGAACCCAAGACCACCGTCTGCGCCCCCTCGGCGCGCATGCGCGGCACAGTGTGTTCGCGAATACCGCCGTCTGCCGCCAAGATCACCTGCGGGGCTTTGGTGTCTAGCAGGGCGCGGGCCTCGGCCAGACGCAGATAGGTTGTCTCATCAGGTTGCACGCCTTTGATGCCGATGGGGGTAGAGACAAGCGTCAGCATCGCCACCTGATCCAGCCAAGGGGCGGCCTGTGCCACGGGGGTTTCCAACTGCATCACCAGTCCCGCTTTCACACCCAAATCCGCGATGCGCGCGAAGGCTTGGCGCAAGATGGCGGGGTCGGTTTCGGCGTGGATCGAGATCAGATCCGCCCCCGCTTCGGCGAACTGCTCAATCTGCGACAGCAGCACCGCGCCTGTCACCATCAAATGCACATGCATCGGTTTGGTGGTGGCTTTGCGCAGGGCGGCGATTTGGTCGGGAAAGAACAGCAAGGCGGCGGTGAAATGCCCGTCGGACACGTCAATGTGCAGCATGTCGACATGCGGTTCCACCCGTGCCAGATCAGCGCGCAGGGCGGCCAAATCGGCACTCCACAGCGAAAACTCGGCGATTAGGCGGGTTTTGGGCAGGCTTTCCAGCCAGTTTGCATCAGGTTTTACCATGGGTCGTGCCTTTTGGGGGAGTTAGAGTTGCGCTGCGACCAAAGCTTCCAGCTTCAGCGCGTCGATATGAAAGTTGCGGATGCCTTCGGCCAGCTTTTCGGTTGCCATGGCGTCTTCGTTATGGGCCCAGCGGAAATCAGCCTCTGACGTGGGGGCCGGGGTGCCCGTTGCGGCCCCTGCGGTCAGCTTGCGGTCCAACTGGCCTTGGTCAGCGGCGAGTTTGGCGATCAGGTCGGGCGAGATCGTCAGGCGGTCGCAGCCGGCCAGCGCTTCGATCTGGCCGGGGTTGCGGAAAGAGGCCCCCATGACCACGGTGGCGATCCCGTTGGATTTGTAATGGTCATAGATGCGACGGACGGATAGGACGCCCGGGTCTTGCTCGGCCGTGTAAGTTTGGCCTGTGGCTTTGGCATACCAGTCGGTGATGCGCCCCACGAAGGGGGAAATCAGAAACACGCCTGCATCCGCGCAGGCCTTGGCTTGGGCCATGGAAAAGAGCAGCGTTAGGTTGCACTGGATCCCCTCAAGCTCCAGCACACGGGCGGCCTGGATGCCTTCCC
>CAXNKP010000260.1:0-4298 GCA_964202815.1 Stagnihabitans sp.
CGCGCTGATAGGCGGCATTGGCCATGTTAACGGCATCGGTGACGGCTTTGAGAAAGCTTTGAAAGCCCCGCTCGGCCACACCTTGCTCGCCCAGTTTATACAGGCGCTGTTCGGCTTCGGTGATCTGGTCGCGCGGTTCGCTGTCAACCTCGACCTTGCCAGCACGGGCCGAAATGTCACGCCCAAGGCCGATCAATTCGCGCCGCACCGCAAGATCATAAATCATCTGCGCATAATCACGCGCCGCATAGGCCGAGATCGCAGCCCCCGCCAAACGCACCAGATAGGATGTGCCGCCCAATTCCTTAAGCCCCGGGTCATCTTCGAAAAACGGCTTAAGCGTGACGGGCGAGACCAGCGCATTCTTTTGAATTCGCGCGGCCATGCGTTCAAAAATCCGCTGATGGACCGGATCAAAGAAATGCTCGGCGCGCACCAAACTCGCCACGCGGTCGTAAACCTCGTTATTGGTCAAGATCGCGCCCAAAAGCTGCTGCTCACCCTCGATATTATGCGGCAGCGCTTCGGTTTCAGGCAGGGCGGGCATCATCTGCCGCAAATTGGCCACTTCATTCATGGGCATCCCCTGTTCCCCGCATAGACCCACCTTAAACGCGTTTTTTGGGCCTAAGAAAACCGCGGATATCTTTGTGGATAAGCCCCAAATCCTACGCCGATCCACAAGCATTCAGCGCTGACGCTACCACATTTGGCACAACCACGCCACAAAATCGCAATAGATGCGAGCAGCAGACTGACTTATCCCCAAACTATCCCCAAAACCTTCCCCCACTTTTCTTGCGCGGGCAAGCCGTTATCTGGCGCGTGCAGCCTGCCAAGCGCGGGGGTCTTGCAGAAAGTTTTCCACTTCGCCCAAGGTTGCGGCATCAAACGACCCTTGGGCGCGGGCCTCAGCCAGAACATCCCACCATGTGCACAGGTGATGCAGTTTGATACCATGATCGGCCAATCGACCGACCGTTTCGGGAAAAATACCGTAGTAGAAAATCACCGCCGTGTGGGCACAAGTCGCCCCCGTCTCGCGAATGGCATCGACGAAAGACAGCTTTGATCCGCCATCTGTGGTCAAATCCTCCACCAGCAACACGCGTTGGCCTTCGGTCATCACTCCTTCGATGCGCGCATTGCGACCATAGCCTTTGGGCTTTTTGCGCACATAGGTCATGGGCAGGGCCAAGCGTTCGGCCACAAGGGCCGCAAAGGGAATGCCCGCCGTCTCGCCGCCTGCGATGTTATCAAACGCCTCAAACCCGGCGTTGCGCATGACGGTGACGCACAGAAAATCCATTAAAACCGAGCGGATGCGCGGGTAAGAGATCAGCTTGCGGCAGTCGATATAGGTCGGTGATGGCAAACCGCTGGCCAGCGTAAAGGGGGTGGCTGCGTTGAAATGCACCGCCCCGATTTCCAGCAAAGCGCGGGCGGTCAGTCGGGCGATATCCTCGGATGCGGGAAAGGTGGCGGGGATCATGGGGGCTCCGAAAATTGACGGCGAAAATTGACGGCGACAGTTGGGGGCGAAAGGTTAGGGTTGAACGCGCCAATGCACCGCAAAGCCAGGGTCAAAGACCGTCACAGGCCCAGCATCTGACACGATCTTGGCGGGAAAGACAGTGGCTTGGGCAGATTTTACCAAGGTGATGCGCGCCTCGTTCTGGGGCAGGCGGTAAAAAGCTGCGCCGTTTTGACTGGTGAAAGCCTCTAGCCGGTTCAGCGCATCGTTTTGTTCAAAGAGATGCGCCAAAAGGGGCATGGTGTTGGTGGCGGTAAAGCAGCCGGCGCAGCCGCAGGCATGTTCCTTTAAGGCATCTGTATGCGGCGCGCTGTCGGTTCCCAGAAAATAGGCAGGCAGGCCCGAGGTGGCCGCACGCAGCAAAGCCAGCCTGTGCTTTTCGCGCTTGGCCACGGGCAGGCAGTAATAATGCGGCTTGATGCCACCGACGAGCAGGTGGTTGCGGTTCAAGATCAGGTGGTGGGTGGTGATCGTCGCCGCAAGATTGGCCCCCTGTGCCGCATAGGCCACGCCTTCTTGCGTTGTGATATGTTCCATCACCACCCGCAGGTCTGGCAGGCGGCGGCGCAGCGGGTCCAGCACGGTGTCGATGAAGGCGGCTTCGCGGTCAAAGATGTCAACCTCAGGCGTTGTCACCTCGCCATGGGTGCAAAGCGGCAGGCCGATTTCGGCCATCTTTTCCAGCACCGGCATGACCTTATCCAGATCGCGCACCCCGCCGTGCGAATTGGTCGTTGCACCTGCGGGGTAAAGCTTGACCGCATGGATCACCCCTAGGTTTGCGGCGGCTGCCACATCCGCCGGATCGGTGGTTTCGGTCAAATACAGCGTCATCAGGGGCTGAAACTGCGCCCCTTCGGGCAAGGCGCGCAAGATGCGGGCACGGTAAGCCTGTGCCTGCGCCAACGTCACTACAGGCGGGACCAGATTTGGCATGATGAGCGCACGGGCAAAATTTCGCGCCGATTCCGGGGCAACCGCCGCCAGCATTGCCCCATCGCGCAAATGCAAATGCATATCATCAGGGCGGCGGAGGGTCAGGCTATGGATCATGGACTTTCGTTAGCCCAAAGGTGTCTGGATTTCCAGTCCGAATCCGTGGTATTGTTTACAGGAATGCATCAATACTGGATCTGAACATGACACGCGCCGCCCTCTACGCCCTGACCCTAATTGCCCTGCCCTATGGCGCTGCCGCGCAGGATCTTGATTGCTCCAATCCACAAACCCAGATCGACATGACCGAATGCGCCTCGAACGAGTATCAAGCCGCTGATGAGCGCCTGAATGCGGCCTATGGGCCGGCAATCGATTACATGGCCAGCATTGATGCCTACTTGACCGCCGCCGAGCAAGGGGCAGAGGCTGCGCTGCGGGAAGGTCAAAGGGCCTGGATCACCTTTCGCGATGCCACCTGCGCGGCCGAGGGGTATATGGTGTATGGCGGCTCGATGTGGGGGATGGTGGTCTTGCAGTGCAACACGCGCCTGACATTAGCCCGCGCCGCCGATCTTGAGGCGATGCAGCCTTATAACTAACAAAGGGCACCTTTGCCGCAGCTTGTCCGCGCAATGCTATCGCATATCAGGCCACAATTATGGCAAAAATACGAAGACACACGGGTCGGGGACGCAGATCCTTGCGATTCGCTTGGAAAGCTTTGGGGGTAAGTGCATGAAGAAGCTGATTAATGTGGTGACGGCCCTGTCTTTGGCGCTGTACATTGTGCCGCCCTTTGCGGCGCAGGCCCAAGATTA
Source organism: Stagnihabitans sp. (assembly GCA_964202815.1). Lineage (GTDB taxonomy): Bacteria > Pseudomonadota > Alphaproteobacteria > Rhodobacterales > Rhodobacteraceae > Stagnihabitans. The sequence continues at coordinate 3,292 of CAXNKP010000260.1, forward strand.
TCCCACCGCCATGGTGGGCGATTATATGGTGGTCTGCCTGCCCGACGCGCAATACCCCTGCCCCGACGGGGCCATCTGTACCGTCTTGAGCAGTCCGGAGTCGTGTCAAGCTGATGCCGAGCAGGCATTGGGTGTCGAAAGCGATGCTGACCAAGCCGCAGCAGACCAAGCCGCAGCAGACCAAGCCTATGCCGAGCAACTCGCCGCCGAGGAAGCCGCCGCCGAGCAAGCCGCAGCAGACCAAGCCTATGCCGAGCAACGCGCCGCTGAGGAAGCGGCCGCCGAGCAAGCCGCAGCAGACCAAGCCTATGCGGAACAACTGGCCGCCGAGGAGGCTGCCGCTGAGCAAGCCGCAGCAGACCAAGCCTATGCGGAACAACTCGCCGCCGAGGAAGCTGCCGCCGAGCAAGCCGCAGCAGACCAAGCCTATGCGGACCAACTCGCCGCCGAGGAAGCTGCCGCCGAGCAAGCCGCAGCAGACCAAGCGGCTGCTGACCAAGCAGCCGCAGACCACGCAGCGGCTGACCAAGCGGCTGCGGACCAAGCGGCTGCGGACCAAGCAGCGGCAGACCAAGCAGCGGCAGACCAAGCGGCTGCAGACCAACAAGCCGCTGACCAAGCGGCTGCTGATCAAGCAGCGGCAGAGGCTGCGGCGCAAGATGCCCAAGCCATTGCCGAGGCAGAGGCCGCCCAGCAACAGGCTGAAGCCGAAGCCGCCGTGGACCCAACCATCATCCCGGTTGAGGCACCCGTGCCTGATCAGGAAGCGGTTAATACCTTGGCCCGCGTCTTGCAGTCTCCGCCTGCCGATTCCGCCAGCCCAGAAGAGCCCGTGATCGAGACGGTCGCGGCCGCGGACCCGGCAGATCTTCGTACAGCGCCCCGCGCCGATGCTCCGCCGCCTGCGGGTGTTACGGTTACCACGGAAACCGTAACAACCACGGTCACGCGCACCTCGTCTGAAGAGTTCCATCCCGCACCGGTGAAGGTGGGGCGTGACAAGAAGT
>CAXNKP010000261.1:0-4290 GCA_964202815.1 Stagnihabitans sp.
CGCACCATGCCAAGGCGTTCGTTGTTCAAGATGAACTGCTTGACGGGCGCGCGAAACTGCATCGCGGTGCCCATTTCTTGCATGTTCATCAGCCAGCTTGCTTCGCCTGCCACGTTGATCACCAAGGCGTCGGGGTGGGCCACCTGCACACCGATGCTGGCGGGCAGGCCGTAGCCCATGGTGCCCAAACCGCCTGATGTCATCCAGCGGTTCGGGTCTTCGAACCCAAGAAATTGCGCGGCCCACATCTGGTGCTGGCCAACTTCGGTGGTGATATAGCGGTCCATCCCCTTGGTCAGCGCCTCCAGCCGCTCCAGCGCGTGCTGCGGCTTGATCACGGTGGAAGAGTTCTTATATGTCAGGCACTTGACAGCGCGCCATTTGGTAATCTGCGCCCACCATTTGGGCAGGGCGGTACGGTTGGTCTTTGACCCGCGCGCGCGCCATTGGCGCAGCACCTCTTCCAAAACCAGCGTCACATCGCCCACAATGCCCACATCAACCCGCACCACCTTGTTGATGGACGAGGGGTCGATGTCGATATGCACCTTTTTGGAATGCGGGCTGAAATCCTTGATCCGCCCCGTGATGCGGTCATCAAAGCGTGCGCCGATGTTGATCATCACATCACAGCCATGCATCGACAGATTGGCCTCGTACAGCCCATGCATCCCCAGCATGCCCAGCCAGTTCTTGCCCGATGCCGGATAAGACCCAAGCCCCATCAGGGTTGAGGTGATGGGAAAGTCCGTCTCGGCGACCAGTTCGCGCAACAAAGCAGATGCGGCGCGCCCCGAATTGATCACGCCGCCGCCGGTATAAAACAGGGGGCGTTCAGCGGTTTCGATCAGGTCGACCAGTTTGGCAATCTGCGCCTCGTCCCCGCGCACGCGGGGTTGGTAATGCGAGGTTTTGGCCTGTTCGCGCGGCGTGTAAAGGGCTGTGGCAAACTGCACATCCTTGGGAATGTCGACAAGCACCGGGCCGGGGCGGCCTTTGGTGGCGACATGAAAGGCTTGATGGATCGTTTCAGACAGTTTGGCCGTATCTTTGACCAACCAGTTCATCTTGGTACAGGGGCGTGTGATGCCCACGGTGTCAGCCTCTTGGAAGCCATCGGTGCCGATCATGAAGGTGGGCACTTGGCCCGAAATCACGATGATCGGGATGGAATCCATCAAGGCATCGGTCAAGCCTGTCACCGCATTGGTCGCCCCCGGCCCCGATGTCACCAAGGCCACCCCCGGCTTGCCGGTGGAACGGGCATAGCCCTCGGCCATATGGACGGCCCCTTGTTCGTGGCGCACCAGAATATGGCGGATGTCGTTTTGCTGGAAGATCTCGTCATAAATCGGCAGCACGGCCCCACCGGGATAGCCAAACACCACCTCGACGCCCTGATCTTTCAGCGCCTGCACCACCATTCTTGCCCCGGTCATCTGCTGCATCGTCTGGTCCTTTATCTCAACAAAAAGCCCCCAAAGCGTCTGGGGGCGCGGGGCAGTTCCCTCAATCGCCGACCTTGGGCGATTGCGCCAAGGGCCTGCATTTTTGAGGGGTAAACCCCTTTGGTTTTCAACATCTAGGCCCGGACACTAGGGTTGGGGCAGGGGGGCGTCAACCGCAAATCGACATGAAAAATGTCGTGGGCGCGGGATAATTTGAACTATTGTTCCAAAAAGGTGAATTTTTGCGCAAGTTTCAGTAAAAACAACGGTACTGCGCCGGATTTTCTGGCTTAACGCCGCATCGTCTTGCAATGTGTCAGCGGCGTAACAAGACCCTTGGCGCGCGCGCGCAGCCTTGCTAACGTGACAGCGCAATTAGTTTGGTCAAAAACCCCCATGCGCCACACGCTGCCCATAGCGCCCCAGTTTTATGTCACAGCCCCTCAGCCTTGTCCCTATCTGGACAACCGGTTCGAGCGCAAGCTGTTCACAGCCTTGCAGGGGGAACATGCGCAAAAACTGAACGACGCCCTGTCCAAGCAAGGGTTCCGCCGCAGCCAGAATGTGCTGTACCGGCCCTCTTGTGCCGAATGTTCGGCCTGCCTGTCCGCGCGGATCAAAGTGGCCGATTTTGTCCCCTCGCGCACGCAAAAGCGTGTGATCAAAGGGGCCAAGCACCTGCGGCGTGCTGCCACGTCGCCTTGGGCCACCGAAGACCAGTTTGCCCTGTTTCGCCGCTATTTGGACGAGCGTCACGCCGATGGCGGGATGGCCGATATGGATGTGTTTGAATTTTCTGCCATGATCGAAGAGACGCCGATCAAATCGCGCGTGATTGAATATTCCCGCCCTGCCGGCCCCGGAGAGCACGGGCGGCCGTTGGCCTGTGTCAGCCTGACCGATGTGTTCGAGGATGGTTTGTCGATGGTCTATTCGTTTTACGATCCCAGCCTGCAAGACTTGTCCTTGGGCACTTACGCGATCCTTGACCATATCGAGATCGCGCGCGAAGCGGGCTTGCCCTATGTCTACCTTGGCTATTGGGTGCCCGGATCGCGCAAAATGGGTTATAAGGCCAATTTTTCGGCACTTGAAATCTACAAGGGCGGCCAGTGGGTTCCGATGGGCGACCCCGCCGATCATAGCGCGCAGTTGCATCCCTTGTCAGTTGAACCCATTGCCGAGCAAGTGGCCCATATCGCCCTTCCTCAAGTTCGTAGCGGATGAGGCTTGCCGCCCTGTCTCTTCTGGTGCCGGACTATGAGATCGCCATTGCCTTCTTTTGCCATGGTCTTGGCTTTACGCTGACAGAAGACATCCCCCAAGGGGCCAAACGCTGGGTCACTCTCAGCCCGCCGGGCCAAAACTTCCGGCTCGTTCTGGCGCGGGCCGACACGCCCGCGCAACACGCGGCCATAGGCCAACAAGCTGGCGGGCGGGTCTGGTTGTTCTTGCACACCGATGATTTTGTGCGAGATGCGGCGAGGATTTCTGCCGCTGGCGGTGTCTTTGAAGAGGTCCCGCGCCACGAACCCTATGGCACTGTTGCAGTTTGGCGCGATCCGTTTGGCAACCGCTGGGACTTAATCCAGCCCAAGGCGTACCCCTCCGCCTGACCCTGTTGCCGCGCAGGTTCTTGTGACATTGATCTGAACCGGACACAGGTTTGTGGGTTTTTACAGATGATCAGACCCGATGTGCGGGTGGGCGGGCCTGGGACAGGGTTATTCCACGCTCTGCACAGGCTTGCCGCGCAGATTTGGCCGTCGCAAGCCTATTGGCCTTTGGCGAAAAGTGCTGCCAGTTTTTCCCGGTCCAGTCCTGGCACGATCAGGCCCTTGGGCTTCACCGCCGCGACAGATTCGCCCGCCACCACCGCATTGACCACGGCCTCTTCGACAGCCTCAGCTGCGGCGAGGTATAGGGGATCGATGATCTCTTGGTTCAACTCTACCCGCGTTATCAGCGGCCCTGCGTCTTGCGGCATGGGGCCGGGGTTAGCGGTAGAAAAGGCCAAAAAGATATCACCCGAAGAATTGCCCGCTGGCGTTCCGCCCCGCGCCACCCCCATGGCAGCGCGCCGCGCCAGATGGCGCAGGCTAAGGGGCGAAAGGGGGGCGTCGGTGGCGATCACCACGATGATGGAGCCCTGCTCTTTCTTGCGAAAGGCCCCTTCGGGCATCAAGGCCCCCACGGGCTTGCCCAGAATGGTCAACCAGTCGCGCCGCCCGTGGTTGGCTTGCACCAGCACGCCCAAAGTATAGCTTTGCCCCCCCAGCGCCACTTGGCGTGAGGCGGTGCCGGTGCCCGCCTTGAATTCATAGGCAATCATCCCGTTGCCGCCACCCACCGACCCTTCGGCCACGGGCCCACTTTTGGCGTCGTTTATGGCGGTCTTGGCATGGGCCGGGGTGACGTGCAGCGCGTTGATGTCATTGAGGATGCCGTCATAGGTTTCCGCCACAACGGGCATGGCCCAAGCGTGTTCGGCCCCAAACCATGGGGCATAGGTTTGCATCATCCATTCGGTGGCACCTTGATGCAAAGCGCCGATGGCATGGGTGTTGGAAATGCAGATCGGCCCGATGAAATAGCCGGCATCGTGGATCCAATGGGTGCCTGTCATCTCTCCATTGCCATTCAGGGTGAACTGGCCGGCCCAGACAGGCTGCGGCGTACCGGTTTCGGCGCGCGGCACTATGGCCGTGACACCGGTGCGCATCGCTTTGGCCGGATCGGTCAGCGTGCAAAAGCCCACCAGAACGCCAGGCACATCGGTGATGGCGTTGAACGGGCCGGGCTTGCCCGCAAAGGGCAAGCCAAGGGCGCGGGCGCGGGGTTT
>CAXNKP010000262.1:0-4290 GCA_964202815.1 Stagnihabitans sp.
CGCCGCCCAATCGGCTGCGCTCAAAGGTGGCAAGGCCCCCATCACAGGGTTCCATTCCGTGATCGACAAGCCGCTGTCGGTCAACCGCGTCAGCCCGCCAACGGCAATCATCACCGCCACCAGCGCAAAGATCACCATCAACCAAACCCGCACCGCGCCGCGCGCCCCCGAAGGCGCGGTTGCAATCATCCCGCCCGCGACGACTTTCGCCGCCCCCGCCGACCCAACCTCTTCGAAAATCTTGCGATTGCCCGCCATCTGGTGCCCCTTAACTTGTTGCGCAAGACCCTAGTGCGCGGCACGGTTGCCTTCAAGGGCAGGTGGCGGGTGTGTCACAGCTTTGGGAACGCAGGCCACCCCGTGTGACCTTTTCATCTTGGGTCGAATACTCTGGGTAGTGCGTGGTGCTAGCCCCCCGCTTGGGCTCACTCGCCTTGCGTTTTCAGCTTGTAGGCAATCTGGCGCAGCATGCCGTGAAAGGTTTGCACTTCGGCACGGGTCAGCCCAAGGCGCGACCACATGTTGCGCAGGCTTTGCTTCATCTTGGGGGCTTTAAGGTCAGGAAAGAAAAACCCCGCCTGATCCAGCTTTTCCTCGTAATGCACGGCCAAGGCTTGAATCTCGCCCGCATTGGCATAATCGGCCCCAGCCATTTCCATCACCACGGGCGACACCGCAACCGTTTGTCTGCGCCATTCATAGGCCAAAAGTAGCACGCATTGCGCAAGGTTCAGGCTGAAGAAGTCGGGGTTGACGGGCACAGTGACGATGGCATTGGCGCGGATGATATCGTCGTTTTCCAACCCCGCCCGCTCTGGCCCAAACAAAATAGCCACCTTCTTGCCCGCCCCCGTCATGGCACGCACCAAGTCCATCGCTGCCTCAGGCGTGTAGATGGGCTTGGTCAGCTCGCGCCCCCGCGCCGTTGTCGCCAGCACAAAATCGCAATCGGCCAAAGCGCTGTCCAGATCGCCAAACAGCCCTGCATGGTCCAACACCCGCCCCGCGCCAGAGGCCATCGCCACCGCTTTGGGGTTAGGCCAGCCGTCGCGCGGATCGACCACGCGCATCCGTTCCAAGCCAAAGTTCAGCATGGCCCGCGCAGCGCCGCCGATATTCTCGCCCATCTGCGGGCGGACCAGAACGAAAACAGGGGGGATCATGGCAGGCCTCACCTTGTGACCCGCGGCTGATACGCCAGCCACACCCCCCTGACAAGCGCACAGCTTTGGGCTAAAGCAAAGGCGCAACGTGAAGGAACCCCGCCCATGGCCACGCAGGACCGCCCGCAAATTACCCTCATCACCCCGCCGGTGCTGGATTTGGATATTTTTCCCGCCACCCTCGCCCGCGTGATGGATGGGGTGGACATTGCCTGCCTGCGCCTGTCTTTGGCCAGCAAAGATCCCGACGATATCGGCCGCGCCGCCGATGCCGCCCGCCTTGTGGCCCATGCCCGCGATGTGGCGATCGTCATCGAAAACCACGCGCTGTTTGTCGAACGCCACGGGCTGGACGGCATACATTTGACCGACGGTTCCCGCGCCATCCGGGCCCTGCGCAAAGAGCTGGGGGCAGATGCCATTGTGGGCAGTTTCTGCGGCATTTCGCGCCAGGAGGGGATGACAGCCGGCGAAGCGGGCGCCGATTATGTGGCCTTTGGGCCAATCGGCGAGGCAGGCCTTGGCCTTGGCACCCAAGCGCCGCGCGATTTGTTCGAATGGTGGTCGGAAATGATCGAGGTTCCGGTGATCGCCGAAGGGGCGCTCACCCGCGACTTGGTGGAAAGCTTTGCGCCCGTGACCGACTTCTTCGCCCTTGGGCCAGAAATCTGGGGGGCCGAAGATCCACTTGCCGCCCTGAAAGCGATCCTGTCACCAATCTTGTGACGCCGCAGCCTGCGGATGGCTGGTGCGAATGACACGCTCGCAATAGGCCGACAATGCCTTGCGATCGGCAAACGCCTGCACTTGCACGGGCGGATGATAGATCACCTCGACCCGCCCGGGCCGCGCATCGGCCAAGACCATCAGAAGATGCGGTGCAAAGCTCATATCGCCCCACCACCCATAATGGCGCGGATCGGCCCCGTGCGGGGCGTGATAGATCACCGTGATCGGTTGGATGTGCAAAGGCACGGGCACTTTGGCGGTGAAGAACGCGGCAAAGAGGGTGGGTTTGAACGGCAAAACCCGCAGCGCATCGGTGCTGGTGCCTTCGGGAAAGAACATCAACGGATGCCCCGCGCCAAGCCGCGCTTCAAACACGGCTTGCTGGCGCTTGGCCTCGGCCCCTTTGCGGGCGATAAAGACCGTGCCTGTCGCACGCGCCAGCCAGCCGATGCCGGCCCATCCCGAGACTTCGGCCTTGGCCACAAAGTATAAGCGTGCTCCGGCGTTAAGCGTGAAAATATCAAGCCATGAACTGTGATTGGCCACATAGGCCCCCGGTGCGACCATGGGCTTGCCCCGCACGCTATAGTGCAGCCGCAGAATGAAAAGGGCAGCGCGGCAGACGGCTTGGGTGATAAAGGGCGTCCAAGGGCGGTGCAGCCCGAACAAGGGCCGCTCAATCGCGCGCAGCGCCAGCAAGATCACCAGCCCACCATAGGTCACCACGCCCAAGACCAACCCGCGCCCCAGCACCCGAAGCCATCCGAAGGCCGAGATACGGGGCGGCGTATAGCGTTGATGCACCCAGTCACTCATCCGTCACGGCCCTGCTTGCGGGTGTAAAAATCGCGGTGCTTGGTGCTCATCTGGGCGGTGTCCATCACAAGACACACGTCAACCGTGTTGAATGCATGATCCACCCAAGCCCCGTCTGACACAAAGCCGCCCAAGCGCAGATAGGCTTTGATCAGCGCAGGGATCCCCGCCATCGCCTTGGCGCGGATCACCTGATCGGCTGCCAACAGGTCCATTGCTTGGGCATGGGCCGGCATGGGGGCCACGCGCAAATTCTGCGGCGCGCGGTGGTTGTGGTGCAAAAAGGCCAAAGGCTGCGCCAAGGCCGCCACATCGGTACCGTGGAACGAGGCCGCGCCAAACATCACCTCAATCTCGCGCTGCAGCACATATTCAGCCAAGCCGTTCCACAACAAAAACATCGCAGCACCGCCCCGCATATCGCGGTGTACGCACGAACGCCCCAGTTCCAGCAACCGCCGCCCGCTGGATTTCAGCGCAGTCAGATCGAACTCCGTTTCCGAATAAAACCGCCCCGCCGCCGCAAACCGTTCGGGCGGAAGCAACCGGTATACCCCCACCACATCCGACAGCGTGGCCGGATCGCGTTTGGGATCAATCAGCAGCAAATGGTCAAAAAAGGCGTCAAAGGCGTCAATCTCTAGCCGCTGGTCATGGTCGACCATGGGGCCATCCGCGCCCAGCTCTTCGATAAAAACCTCATAACGCAGCCGTTGCGCAGCCCGCAGATCGCGGGGATCTTGGGCCAACCGCAAGATAAGGGCGTCGGGTGTCATATGAGGCGCACTTTGTTCCAAAGCCAGATGTCCTATACGGCCATGCGGCCAAAAGGTCAAGGTTTTGCGACACGGCTGCTCACGGCGAAGGCCCTGTTGAAAAATCCAAAATCAGGTCAATGTGGCGAATATCAAGAACCACCTTACCTTTATGCTCAAAATTAACCGTGCATTTACCATTGATGAGCGATTGTACCTGACCCAAGCCCCACTCTGCTTGCGTAGGGTGGCGCACCAACATTCCTGGTTCCAAGAACGACCGCATGAAAGACCTCGTGAAAGGATGGACATGTCCGACAGTTACGCGCCCAGCCGAGTGGACCTTGCAGCCCTGCTGGCATCGCGCATTTGCCATGATCTTATCAGCCCGATTGGCGCTATCGGCAATGGGCTAGAGCTTTTGATGATGGATGCAATGTCCCAAGGCCCCGAAATGGCGCTGATCGCTGAAAGCGTGGGCCATGCCAATGCGCGCATCCGCTTTTTTCGCGTGGCCTTTGGCGCAGCAACGGCAGACCAACGCCTTGGCGCGGCCGAGGCGGCAGGAATTTTGTCGGATATGACCCAAGGTGGGCGGCTGTCGATTGCGTGGCAGACCCGGCCAGATTTGCCCAGGGTCGAGGTGAAGATCGCCTTCCTTTTGCTGATGTGTCTGGAAAGCGCCTTGGCTTACGGCGGCAAGATCACGGTGCAGGTGGACAAAGGGGTCTGGCAGTTAGAGGCCGAGGCCGCAAAGATGCGCCTTGATGCCCCGCTGTGGGATTTGTTGACCAACCCTGCCGCAGCCCCCGATCTCACCCCCGCCA
>CAXNKP010000263.1:0-4289 GCA_964202815.1 Stagnihabitans sp.
GGGTCTTCCCCTGCTCGCTGACTGTATCTGGGGTGGCGGGGGGGGGCATGTCAACCATCCCTGCCCTTCTCATTTTCGCGATCATGGGGCGAGGGGGGCCAAGGTGCAAGGGCCCGTGTGGGGTGAGGCATGGCACAAACACACAGGTACAAGGCGCAGATGGCGCCCTTATAAAGGCTCGATATCCCCTTGCGCCCGTAGGGCATGAAATTGGGCGACAAAAGCCGTCAATGTGCCCGCCGCAATGGCATCGCGCAGGCCCTGCATCAGCTGTTGGAAATACTGCAGGTTGTGCCATGTCAGCAGCATGCTGGAAATGATTTCCTCGGCCTTGAAAACATGGTGCAGATAGGCACGGCTGTAGCCTTGGCAGCACGGGCAGGTGCAATCTTCGTCAATCGGGCGGGGGTCGTTTTGGTGGCGGGCGTTTTTGATGGCCACGGGGCCACGACGTGTCCAAACCTGCCCCGTGCGGCCAGACCGCGAGGGAAGGACGCAGTCCATCATATCAATCCCGCGCTCTACTGCGCCCACGATGTCATCAGGCTTGCCCACCCCCATCAGATAGCGCGGCTTATCTTCGGGCAGCATATCGGGCGCATAATCGAGCACGCCAAACATCGCCTCTTGCCCTTCGCCCACGGCCAAACCGCCCACCGCGTAGCCGTCAAAGCCGATGGCGCGCAAGGCTTGCGCACTTTCGCCGCGCAGATCACGGTTCACCCCGCCTTGCTGGATGCCAAACAGCGCATGCCCCGGCCTGTCGCCAAAGGCTGTGCGCGAGCGGTCAGCCCAGCGCATCGACATCCGCATCGATTGCGCCACAGCCAGATCGGTCGCGGGCAAAGCGGGGCATTCGTCAAAACACATCACAATGTCAGACCCAAGCAGGCGCTGAATCTCCATGCTGCGTTCGGGGGTCAGCATGTGTTTTGACCCGTCAATATGCGAGGAAAAGCGCACGCCCTCTTCGGTCAGTTTGCGTAAAGCCGACAGGCTCATCACCTGAAACCCGCCGGAATCAGTCAAGATCGGGCGGTTCCAGTTCATGAACTTGTGCAAGCCGCCCAAGGCCGCAATGCGTTCCGCTGTCGGGCGCAGCATCAGATGATAGGTGTTGCCCAGCAAAATATCCGCCCCCGTCGCACGGACCGAGCCTGGCAGCATCGCCTTGACGGTGGCGGCCGTGCCCACGGGCATAAAGGCCGGCGTGCGGATTTCCCCCCTTGGGGTGGAAATCACGCCGGTGCGGGCTTTTCCGTCTGTGGCGTGAATGTCAAAAGCAAACCGTTCGGTCATGGGACGCTCCCCTTTACCCGCCCTTCTGCGTCAGACGGGCGCGAAAGCCAAGAGCGCAGAGCACCCCTTACCCACGCTGTGCCAGCAAAAAGCGGCGCACATGGGGCAGAACAACCTCAGTCGCTTCGATGAAAATCGCGTGTTTGAGCTTGTCGAGGATCACCAGTTCCGATCCCGTCAGGGCCTGCTGGATCAGCCGGTTCAGGCGCGGGTTGCAGCCGCCGTCCAATTCGCCGGTGATGATCTGGCAGGGGGCTTTGACCTGCGACAGCCAAGGGGCCATTTCGGTTTCAGCATAGATATCAAAGACGTTCAGAAAGACATCGGCGTCAGTGCTCATCACCTGCGCCTTGCGCCAGTCGATCACATCGGGGCGCACGCCGCAAAAATCATCGGTGAACCAGCGCGCGGTCAAGGTATCCAGCACCGGCCCGATGCCCTTTTCGCGCATCAGTTTCACCACGCCCATCACCTTGGCGCTGTCATCTTCTGTCCGAAAGGCCGCCGTCGACCACAGGCCCAAAGACAGCACCCGATCGGGATAGCGCAGCGCATAGCGCGGCCCGATCATCCCGCCCAACGAATGGCCTGCAAAATGCGCTTGTTCGATGCCAAGGCGGGCGCGCAGCTCTTCCAGATCATCGACCAGATCATCCAAGCCAAAAGGCGCATCGGGCAAAGGCGACAGCCCATGGCCGCGCAGGTCATAAGAAATGCAGGTGAACCTGTCGCGCAAACCGTCCACCAGCCTGTCAAACGTGGCGCGGCGCGCACCGATGCCGTGAATCAAAAACAACGCAGGCCCGTCACCCGCGACCGAATAGGCGCTGCGCATCGCCTATTCCTTGGGGTCAGAGGCCAGACGCCCCGCCGTCGCCCAATCGCTTTTGGCCACATCGCCAAAGATGATCGTGACCGAAGCGGCTGTGCCGCCGCAGGTATCGACCCAAGCTTTGGTCACAGCCTCGGCACAGGCGCGCTTTTGGTCGGTCGTGCGGCCTTCATACATATCAATACGGATCACGGGCATGGCTACTCCTTACGCAGCGATAGGGTGGGGGCGAAATTGCGGCATGATCTCGGCCGCGAATTGGGACATCATGCAAAGCGTTTCGTCTTGTGGTTGGCCGAAGTTCGAGGTGACGATGATCTCGTCAATGCCAAGGGCGGCGTAGTCGGCCAGTCGGTCGATCATCTCGTCCTTTTGGCAAATCAAAATGTTCTGGCCCAGCTCTTCGGGCGTCTGGGCGCGGGGCAGCGGGCGGATTATGCCCTGATCGACAATGCCCGGCCCGCCAAACACATTGTCAAAGCTGCTGTAATAGCGGTGCGCAAAGGCCACCATGCGGCGGCGTTCGGCTTCCGATTGCACCAGATAGACCCCGCGCTGCAGCGACAGGCGGTTGGCATGGCCGCCCGCCGCCTTGCCACGGTGAAAGGCTGAAACCTGCGCCTCCAGCTGGCCATGGGCCGCCCCCAGCGGCGTGGTTTGCACATGATAGCCCTTGGCCGCCGCAGCCTCGATCCCCGCAGGCAGCATAACGCCCAGCATCAGGGGAATCGGGTCTTCGGGGCGCGGCATGATGGTCAGCGCGTCAAACTTGTACTGCGCCCCGTCCCAAGACACATCGGCGCGGGTCAACAGGGCTTCCAGCACGGCAAGCGCCTCTTCAAAGCGCGGCTTGGTTTGGCCAAAGGGCACGCCCATCAGGTCGGTTTCAAAGCCAAAGGCCCCCTTGCCGACCCCCAGCATCAAACGCCCCTCGCACAAGGCTTGGGCCTGCACCACCTCGCCCGCAAAGACCCGCATATCGCGGAGCGGCAATTGGCAAACCGAGGTGACAAGCCGCAACCGTTTGGTGTGTGCTGCAATCTTGACCGCCATTTGCAAGGGCGAGGGGATCAGCAGGATATTGACCAAATGATGTTCCGGCAGACCCACGCCGTCATAGCCCACTGCCTCGGCGTGGACGGCCTGCGCCACCATGTTGCGGTAAAGCGCCTTGCCGCCCAAAGCCGGATCCAGCATGTGGCTGGATAGAAAATGCACGAAATCCATCAGACCCTCCGCTTTGCCCAAATCTTGTCCATCTGTGCTGCAGCGTCAACACTTCCCTTTCATGCCAAGACCTGATTTGTGGCGGCATGAGCAAAGCTTTCGTCCCCAATCCCCGCCTTGGCCTGGCCTATACTTTGGTCGGTGCAGCCCTTTTTGTGCCCGATGCCCTGCTCGTGCGGATGATTGGCGGCGATGTGATGGATGTGGCCGTCTGGCGCGGCATGATCGCGGGCACAGTCACGCTGGCAGGCACAGTGCTTTTTGCACGGCATTTGATTCCCTCATGGCGGGAATTGCTGTCATGGCCCTCTTTGCTGCTCATCTTCGCCCAAGGGATCGGGTCGTTTTTGTATCTGATGGCCTTGGGGCAGACGAGTGTGGCCAATACCATGCTGCTTTACGCCTCATCGCCGTTCCTGTCGGCGCTTTTGGCCTTTGCCGTGCTGAAAGAAAGCATCGGGCGGGTGACGCTTTTGTGCATGGCCGCCGTCTTTGGCGGCGTGGTCATCATCGCCAGCGGGTCGCTGGGCGGCGGGCACCTGTGGGGCGATTTCATCGCTTTCCTCAACGCCGGTTCAGCCGCCGCCTATTATGTCATCTTGCGCAAAACCGGTGCGCAAAGCTTGATCGTCTCGGCCGCCCTTGGCTTTTTCGCCACGGCCCTGCTGGCCTATCCCTTCGCCCCGCACCACAGCTTTGATGCCACCCAGATCAGCCTTGTGACGATCAACGCCACCATTGGCCTTGCCTTGGGCTGCGCGCTGCAAATGATGGGCCCGCGCCATCTGCCTGCCGCCGAAGTCTCGATGATCACCATGCTGGAAATCGTGGCCTCCCCCCTGCTCGTCTGGGCCGTGCTGAACGAGGCGCCAGGAACCCTCACCCTGATCGGCGGTGGCGTGATCTTGGCAGCCCTTATCACCCACGGCAT
>CAXNKP010000264.1:0-4289 GCA_964202815.1 Stagnihabitans sp.
GAGCGACAGGACGGCCTCTTTGACCAACGGGTCGCTGAAGATCGGGGCTAACTGGGCCATCACTTGGGCCTTGGGCAATGCGTTCGGGTCAGAGCAGCGCAAGGTGCAATAGGGCGCAAAGCCAAGGGGCAGGGTCACCGCATAGGGCAATTGCGCATGGGTGGAAAAGGTTTCCTGCCCATTGGCGCGGGCCATGATACGGCTCTCTCCCGCCAAAGGTTGGGGCTCGGTGAGGGTCACCATCACCCAAAGGGCGGGGAGTTTGCGAAAGCTTAAGGTGTCGGGCAAGGCTTGCAGATCAAAACGCAGCCCCTTATGGCTGCCCGCCATGCGCACAAAGCCGGTGGCTTGAATTTGGCGCCGCGTGTCAGACAAAAGCGGTGTGGCGGCTGCAAAGTAATCGGCGCGGGCAGCGGCGCGGCCGCGTGCGGCGCGCAAAATCTGCACCAAGGTTTGCACCAGCCAAAGCCCCAGTCCAAGCGCGATAAGCAGGGTGATCAGCTTGGACATTCCGGGCCTTTCAAGAAGAACCGGCCCGCTTTTGCAAGCGGGCCGGGGATTGGGTTAGTAGCCTTTGGGCCGGGGCCACGGCATGGTGAACTGCGCTGCCCGGCTGACGAAGCGATAGCGCCAGAAGTGGAACCACAGCGACGCCACGATGTAAAACGCAATCATCGCGACAAGCTGCGTGCCGTAGCCCAAAAACACCGCAAAGAAGGTGATGGCGCACAGGGCGAGGAGCACGATCGACGGCAGCGGATGGAACGGATGTTCATACCCGCGTTTGATCGACCCCATGGGCCATTTATTGCGGAACATGATCATGTTAAGCGGCATGAATGTGTATCCCAGCAATCCCGACAGGATCGAGAAGGTGATAATCTGATCCAGCGGCAGTTTCAGGGCGAAGAGACAGGCAATCGGGATCAAAAACACGATCGCGCGGTACGGTGTGCGGTAGGTCGGATGCACCGCGCCGAACCACGAAGGCAGATAACGGTCCCGCCCCATCGAAAACCACGCCCTCGACGCGTCGTTGATACAGCCATTGGCCGAGGCCAGCGTGGCAAACAAAGTGCCGATCCCCAACAACCACATCAAGAACGGCGATCCCGAAAGCCGCGCCGCATCAAACAGCGGCGTCCCCGCAGTGCCCAGATATTCCCACGGCATCAGGCCCACGGAAACAAACCAAGTCAGCGTCGCAGCGATCACCAGCGTCATGATCCCTGCCAGTGTGCCGAACGGCAATGACCGTGCCGGCGAGCGGACTTCCTCTGCCGCCTGCGTGGTGCCTTCGATGCCAAGGTAATACCAAAGCCCGAAATGCATCGCCGCAAGAACACCCAGCCAACCGTAGGGCAGGGCGGCTTGCCCGCTCATCAGTTCAGAGTGCTGCAACAGCCCCTCTGCTGCGAACGGCCCCGTCATCAGGAACAACAGAATGATCGCTGCAAAGGCAAAGGCCGTGATCACCAGATTGAAGGTCAGCGTCGCAAGCACACCCCGGTAGTTCAACCAGGCCAGAAACATGATCGTCAACACGATGAACGGATCGTCATTCAGCGTGCCTTCATGCCCGGCAAGCCCGCCCACCGTTTGCACAAGGAACCCAACGGTCCAAGCATTCGCCGCCTCTAGCATCGTGTAGGCGAACACCAGATAAAGCCCAACGTTGAACGCCATCAGCGGCCCCACGATGTGCTTAGCTTGGGTATATTGCCCCCCAGCCGCCGCCACTGTCGAAGTCACCTCACTGTCGATCATCGCCACGCAGGTATATAAGACCCCCGCGAACCAGCACGAGATCAGCGCCGCATAGGCACCGCCTTTGCCGACGCCAAAGTTCCACCCCATATATTCGCCGACCAGCACGATCCCTACCCCCAGCGCCCAGACATGGGCGGGGCCAAGCACGCGCAGCAGGCCAACCTTTTTGGTCGTATTCGCAGTATCTGCCATTTTCGCCCCCTAGAGTTTGTGCTGTTCGGTCATAGCCTCAAGTTCACCCTCGCGCGAAGAGGTTAGAACCTCTTCGGAATAGGTGGTGTCGGTCTTGATCCAATCCGTAATGATCAGCAGGCCAAACACAGCCGATGCGGCCCATGCTGCGTATTCAAGGTAATTCCAGAAATCCATGGTTCCCCCCTATTTCCCGTCAAACTTTTCCGCGATGACTTCGCGGTATTCCTGATCTGATAGCTTCAGCATCATCACGAAGTAACCGACCAGAACCACCGCCATCACGATAAGATTGAGCCATGAAAACGAGTAGTCGAACCGCGTCATAATCAGATCATGCGCCGAGGCCGGATCGGCAAAACCAAGTTTGCCCCATTGTGCCACCATGGCTTCATTTTGACCAAGGCTTTCCCAAGTCGGGTTTTCAACCACTGTCGTCACTTTCGCTGAGCCCGAAAGCCCCATCTGCAGCGGCACGTAAAGCGACCCGATCGCCAATCCCATCAGCACGATCACGTCGATGATCTGGCCAACTTTTGACTGAACCGGCGGAATATATCTTGCCATGATGCTCACCCGTTCCGGTTGCGGGCGGCATCAAGAAACTTGATGTCCAGCCCATACATGAAATCGCGGTCTTCGCGGTAATGGCGCAACATGGCCAAGATGGCGGCCGTGTTGAACACCAAAACCGTAGCCCCCGCAATCAGCAGCAGCATCCGTGCTATGCCGTTGGGCGCAAGGTTCCAAGTGGCTATGGCCACAAAGATAATGGCGAACCATAGGCCAACCACAAAAGCCCAAGCGACACGGATGTCGCCTTTGTGCATGGCCTCAATCCTAGCATTCATATCTGACATTTTTCCCTCCCTACAGCCTTTGGTCCGGCGGGCCGGCCTTTGTGCCCGTTTCCTTTGCCGGAATGTTTTGCTTGAGGAAACGCTGCCTTCGTCTGTCTGTCAAGAAAACTCTCAACTGCATGAAAAAATGGCAGAAGGATTAAAAGTAGGGCAAAGTGGCGGGCGCATTGCACCTTGGTCAAAAAAGTTTCCTGACAGTTGATATCGCCAAACTTCAATGCTAGCGTGCCACAAACTTGCAAGGAGACTCACTATGTGTGGCATCGTTGGGCTGTTTTTAAAGGATGCAAGCCTTGAGCCGAAGTTGGGCGCAATGCTGGCCGATATGCTGATCACGATGACCGATCGTGGGCCGGATTCGGCGGGAATTGCGATTTACTCAGGGGCAGGTCAAGGCCGCGCCAAACTGACGGTGCAATCGGCCCATCCTGGCCGAGACTTTCCAAATCTGGATGCGGATCTGAAAGACGCAATTGGCACCCCGGTGCTGATGCTGATCAAAGACACCCATGCCGTGCTGGAAGTGCCCATGGGTCAGTTGGAAGCGGCGCGCTCTGCCCTGACGCACCTTCGCCCCGAGGTCAAAGTGATGAGTGCTGGCGAAGGCATCGAGATTTTCAAGGAAGTGGGCCTGCCCAAGGACGTGGCGGCACGCTTTGGCATTTCCAAGATGGGCGGTACGCACGGCATCGGCCACACCCGCATGGCCACCGAATCAGCCGTGACCACAATGGGCGCGCACCCGTTTTCGACGGGCAATGACCAGTGCCTGGTGCACAACGGCTCGCTTTCGAACCACAACGGCGTGCGGCGTGAGCTTAAGCGCCTTGGCATGACCTTTGAAACCGAGAACGACACCGAAGTGGGCGCTGCCTTTATCAGCCACAAGCTGCAAAGCGGTGACACGTTGGGCCATGCGCTGGAAGCAACACTGACCGATCTGGACGGCTTCTTTACCTTTGTCGTCGGCACCAAGAACGGCTTTGGCGTGGTGCGCGACCCCATCGCTTGCAAGCCTGCTGTGATGGCTGAAACCGACCAATACGTCGCCTTTGGCAGCGAATACCGCGCCTTGGTGAACCTGCCCGGCATAGACACCGCCCGCATCTGGGAGCCGGAACCCGCCACTGTTTACTTCTGGGAGCGTTAAGGAATGCAGACTTTCGATCTGTCCAAAGACGGCCTGCGTGCCTTGAATTCGTCGCTGCACGCGCTGAAGGGCCAGACCAATATGACGGCGTGGGAAGTGATCAATCCCAAGGGGGCCCACGCCATCGCGGCAGGTGTTGACGCACCCGTGGAAATCACCGTGCGCGGATCGACCGGCTATTACTGCGCGGGCATGAACAAGCAAGCGTCGATCTTCATCAAGGGATCGGCTGGCCCCGGTGTTGCTGAAAACATGATGTCGGGCAAAGTCGTGATCGACGGCGATGCCAGCCAATATGCAGGGGCCACAGGGCGTGG
>CAXNKP010000265.1:0-4283 GCA_964202815.1 Stagnihabitans sp.
GCCACCGGCGGCGGAACCACAGGGGCATCTGGGGCCACGGCGTCGGGTGTAGGTGCGGGGTCTGGCGTGGGGCTTGGGTCGATTGTAGGGACGGGGTCTGGTGTGGGGACTGGGTCTGGGATCGGGACCTCTGTATCGGGTGTTGGGGCTGGGTCTGGCTTAGGGGCAGGCTCGACAGGTTGGGGCTCGGCTGGAACAGGCGTAGGATCGGCAGGCCTTGGTTTGGGCTTGGGGGTTTTGGTGGTGGGCGGCTGCAGTTCTGGCGCGGGGGCCGTGTCATCCACTGTGGGGGCGGCAGAGGTCATCGCGTCAAACTCGGAAGTGGTCATCAAGGACACCTGCGCCACCTGCACGGCGGGCGTTTCGGTCGTCCATGTGAACCAGCCGCCCAAAAGCGCCCAAAGCACCAGCCCCAGATGCCCGAGACCCGAGATGAGAAGGCCCTTGTTCATGCCTGGCCCTAGTTGTTGCCGTCGAAACTGGGCCCGCCGGGATCGGTCACAAGCCCGATATTGTTAAAGCCCGCAGCGTTCAACGCCCCCATCACCTGCGCCACGCGGGCATAGTTAACCGACCCATCGGCGCGCACAAAGACCTTGTCGGACCTGCGCTCTGCCGCGATGGCTTTCAGCTTGGGGATCAACTCGCCATCTTTGACTTCGGTGGTCTGGATCATCACCAGCCCGTCCGCCGTCAAGCTGACGGTCAGCGGCTTTTCTTGTTCCGTGGGCATGGCATCGGCGGCGGTTTCGGGAAGTTTGATCGGCACGCCCACGGTCAAAAGGGGCGCTGCCACCATGAAGATGATCATCAGCACCAACATCACATCGACAAAGGGCGTGACGTTGATCTCGCTCATCGCCGCCGCGCGGCCGCGGTGCCGACGCCTGCGCCCGCCACTTCCCCCAGATTTCATAACCCCAGCACCCATGGTCAGGCGTCCAACTGGCGCGACAGGATCGTGGCGAATTCGTCGGCGAAGGCCTCGTAGCCGCCCAGGATCTGCTCGCTGTCGGCGTTGAGCTTGTTGTAAAACACCACCGCCGGAATGGCCGCGATCAGTCCAATGCCCGTGGCCAAAAGGGCTTCGGCGATGCCGGGGGCCACGACGGCGAGGTTGGTGTTCTGGCTGATGGCGATCTGTTCAAAAGCGTGTTTGATGCCCCAGATGGTGCCAAAAAGGCCGACAAAGGGCGCGGTTGAGCCTGTGGTGGCCAGAAAGCTTAGGCCCTTGTTGAGCAGTTCAGATTCGCGCCCGATGGCCACATCCATGGCGCGGTCGATGCGCGCCTGCGCGCCCGCGATCAGCCCCCCATCCTGCCTGTGGCTGCGCCGCCATTCCAGCATGCCTGACGAGAAGATCTTTTCCGAAGGGCCTTCGGGCTGGGTGCCGATCTTTTCAAACAACTCATCCAAAGGCTCGCCTGACCAAAAGGCCCGGTCAAACACTGCCGCTTGCCGTCGCGCGGTACGAAACAGCAGGTGTTTTTGAATGATGATTGCCCATGACCAAAAGGACATAAGCATCAGCCCTATCATGACGATTTTCACCGTCACAGTTGCGCGCAAGAAGAGGGCAAGCAAGGAGAAATCGATCTCCTGCGCTGCCGCAAGTGCTGTTTGATCCATGTCGCCTGCTCATTATGAGGGATCTTTTGTCCCGTTTAGCAGAGTCATACAGGGTTTTCTGCCAGAATGCCAACACAACTGCGTCAATGGACACAATCTGTGTGTTTTTAAGCAAAAAAGCTGAGGTGCAGCCCTTACAACTGCCGTGTCAAGGCCGCACGCAGGGCTGTGGGAAAGCGGGTGGGTGTGCCTGCGGCCGTCAGGCAGGCCAGCGTGACGCGGGCCTTGAACAAGGTTTGCTCCCCCCGCAGCACCGCCTGATCCAAGACCAGCCGCGCGCCGCTGTCATCGGCGAGCGCCGTCTGCACAGTCAAAACATCGTCAAACAGGGCAGGGCGCAGATAGTCCGCCTCAACCCGCCGAACGGCGAAAACCAAGCCTTGCTCAGTTCGCAACTTGGCTTGGTCAATCCCCAACCCCCGCACCCACTCGCTGCGGGCGCGTTCGATGAATTTAAGGTAGTTGGCATAATAGACGATCCCCGCCAAGTCGGTGTCTTCGTAATAGACGCGAAGGGTGAAGGTATGCATGGCGTAAAACCTAGGGTTTCAGCACTATCTGCGCAAGTCGTTACACTTGGGCCAGACTGACCCGCCCAAAGACCCGCAGTGCATGGGCGGCATCGGTGCTGGCCATGGGCAAGATGGGGTCATAAACCGCACGAATCACGGCGGTGATTTGGGGGTTGAGCACGACTTGACCCCCTTGCAGCGTCAGGATTGGGCGCTGGGCAAAGGCACTGTCAGACCAAAGGCAGATCATCTGCGCGGCTTCAGACAGGGCCAGATATTCGGCAGGAAGATCGGCCAAAGTCCCGCCTATGCGCAAAAAGACAAAGGCTGCGCGGATGGAGCCGTTTTCGTCAAAGCGAAACAGGCGGTAGTGGCTGGCCCCTTGGGCCGCGAGCCTGTCACAGAGGGGGGCAAGGTCTGGTATAATACCCTCTAACCCCGGCACTCCGGGCAATTCGGCCCAATCGCGAAAGAAGAAGATCATCAAATTCGCGCCCAACTCTACATCGGCTTCGGCCATCTTGTGGCCTGCCAAGGTCACTACGGCTTCGATTGCGCCTTTGAGCACCGACAGGGTTTGATCTTCTAAGCCAAAGACCACGGGAACGATGGGCCGTCCCCAGCGGGCGAAGTGATAGGACCCATCGGCATGGGTGAACAGGGCTGCAATCTGGTCTGGTGTCATGGGTGTGTAGGATCTTAGGGGGATTGGGGGGCAAGGATGCCCCCCCGAAAAGTTCAGGCCTCAGCCGCCGAGGAAATCGGACTTGCCGATGTCCAAGCCATTTGCGCGCAGGATGTTATAGGCGGCGGACATGTGGAAGTAGAAGTTCGGGATCGCATAGCTTCCCAGGTACTGGGGTGCGGGAAAGGCTAGGTCGCGCGGGCCTGCTTTTACAGTGATGGTGCGCGACTCAGCCCCGTCAAAGGCCGCGTCCGGAATGGTCGAGATGAAGGCGATGGTTTTGGCGATACGTTCTTTCAATTCGGCCACCGTGGTTTCGGTATCGGCGAAAGAGGGTACGTCCATCCCCGCCAAACGCGCAGGCGCACCCTTAGCATGGTCACAGGCGATGGTGATCTGACGCCAGAGGGGCAGCATATCGGCGATCAAGCGCAGTTGCGGGATCACCTCGGGCTTGATCTTTTTGGCTTCGGCAAAGACCTCGGCCTTGTCGAGGATTTTCGACAGCGCGGTCAGGGAATGAACGAACATCGGGACGGGGGATTGCATGGGGGGCTCCTGTTGGGTTGGGCGGCATTAAAAAGGGTTTGGCGCGGAAAGCAGTAGATTGGCGCGCCTCAGCAAGGGGATTGCTGCGGCGCGCGCGCAATCTGAAGCCTATCTCGCAGGTTAAGCGCCCAGACTCCAGCGCAAGATGGCCTTTTGGGCGTGCAGGCGATTTTCGGCCTCGTCAAAGATCACGGAATGCGGGCCGTCCATGACGGCAGAGGTCGCCTCGTCATTGCGATGTGCGGGCAGGCAATGCATGAACAGGGCATCTGGCTTGGCTTTGGCCATCAGCGCCTCGTTGACTTGATAGCCGCGCAGCTGGTTGTGACGGCGTTCTTTGGCGGATTCGGGGTCGTGCATCGACACCCACGTATCTGTCACCACCAGATCGGCGCCGACCACGGCAAGGGCGGGGTCACGCTCGATGCGGATGTCAGAGCCGCGTGTGCGGGCGAAATCGATAAAGGTTTGTTCGGGGTCTAAGGGTTCAGGCCCTGTAAAGGTCAGATCAAAGCCAAACTGCCCTGCGGCGTGCAAAAAGCTGGCGCACACGTTGTTCCCATCGCCCGCCCAAACCACCTTGCGCCCTGCGATGGGGCCGCGGTGTTCTTCATAGGTCATGACATCGGCCATGATCTGGCAGGGATGGGTGCGGTTGGTCAGGCCGTTGATCACGGGCACGGTGGCGTGTTCGGCCATCTCAAGCAGGGTGGCTTCTTCAAAGGTGCGGATCATGATCAGGTCGACATAGCGCGACAAGACGCGGGCGGTGTCGGCGATGGTTTCGCCGTGGCCCAGTTGCATTTCCTTGCCCGACAGAACCATGGTTTGCCCGCCCATCTGGCGCACACCCACATCAAACGACACCCGCGTGCGGGTAGAGGGCTTTTCGAAAATCAGCGCCACCA
>CAXNKP010000266.1:0-4279 GCA_964202815.1 Stagnihabitans sp.
ATGGCAGGTCCGGCGCCTGAAGGGGTGGCCGGGCCTGTTAATTGAACCTCACGGTTAGGGATGAAAACCATATGGACAGGCCAAATCCGCTGTTTCGGAATCTGAATTCCAAAATCGCTTCCTTGCCGATGATGTTGATCGTTTTGTTCGTGTTTGTCGGCGGCACGCTTTGGACAGTGTTGTTTTCGTTTACCAATATCAAAATCCTGCCAATTTTCACGCCCAAGCAGTGGATGGATGGTTTTGTGGGCTTTGCCAATTACAAGCGGCTGTTTAATTCCGATCGTTGGATGAACTGCCCTGCCATTACCAAAATCGGGCAGGAGGGATGGGACCTAAAATGCACTGGCGCTATGCCCAACATGGTAACCTATGCGATCTTGGCGATCATCATCTCGATCTCGCTGGGGTTTTTGCTGGCGGTGATGATGGATCAAAAGATCCGTCTTGAGGGCGTTTTCCGAACGATTTACCTTTACCCATTTGCGCTGTCTTTTATCGTGACAGGCCACGTTTGGGCGTGGATCATGTCGCCGGAATACGGCCTGCAAAATGCGATGCGCCAATTGGGATGGGAAAGCTTTTCCTTTGGTTGGATCGCTGATCGCAACATGGTGATGTATGCCATTGTGATTGCCGGTATCTGGCAAGGCACGGGCTTTGTGATGGCTTTGATGCTGGCCGGATTGCGCGGCATTGATGAAGAGATCTGGAAGGCCGCAAGGGTTGACGGCATACCCGCTTGGCGTACCTATCTTCAAATCGTTCTTCCCATGATGAAACCGGTGATGGTAACGACATTTGTGTTGGTGGCATCCGGCGCCGTGCGGATTTATGATCTTGTGGTGGCGCTGACAGATGGGGGGCCGGGTATCTCGTCTGACGTGCCGTCGCGTTATATTTATCAGAACTTCTCGGCCAATTTGGGGCAATCCCTGTCGGCCTCGACTGTGATGCTGGTGTCGATGGCGTTTGTTCTTATTCCATGGATGCGCATGGAATTCGGCAAGAAATCGCAGGCTTAAGGAGCATGAGCATGGCCAATACAAACCTCGCCGAAGGCCCGTCGGGCGCAAAGCCCAAACCCTTTATCACCCCGCAGCGCGCGGTGGTTTATACGGTGCTGATTGTCTGCGCGATCTTCTTTTTGTTCCCGTTGTACATCATGATCATCACCTCGCTTAAAAATATCCAAGAGATTCAATCGGGCAATATTTTTATTCCGACAATGACCCCAACCTTGGACGCCTGGGAAAAGGCGTGGAATTCAGCTTGCACGGGCCTTTATTGTGAAGGAATCAAGGTCGGTTTTTGGAACTCCATCAAGATCACCGTGCCTTCAACCATCGTATCAATCATCGTGGCCTCGCTGACCGGATATTCGATGGCCAATTGGCCGTTCAAGTTTTCAGAAGCCTTCTTCACCGTCCTTTTGCTGTCGTCTTTCATTCCCTATGTTGTGATGATTTACCCCTTGGTGATCATCACCCGCGAGTTGGGGATTTATTCCACCCTGCCCGCCGTGGTCTTGGTGCATACAATCTTTGGCTTGCCGCTTTTGACACTGCTGTTCCGTAACTACTTCGCCAGCCTGCCGCAGGAGTTGTTCAAGGCGGCACGGGTGGACGGGGCGGGCTATTGGCAGATCTTCTTTCAAGTCTTCGCGCCCATGTCGGTGCCAATTTTCACGGTGGCTGTGATCTTGCAGGTCACCGGGATCTGGAACGACTTTCTGTTTGGCGTGATGTATGCGGGGCCCACCAACTATCCGATGACGGTGCAGTTGAATAACATTGTCAACTCGGCCCAAGGTGGCAAGGCTTACAACGTCGATATGGCTGCCACGATCCTGACCGGTCTGGTCCCACTCGCCATCTACTTCTTCTCAGGCAAATACTTCGTGCGCGGCATTGCAGCCGGCGCCGTGAAGGGTTGAACTTATGCACTCAGTTTCCGTCAAAAACCTCACCTTGAAATTCGGATCGGCCGAGGTTTTAAAGAACCTCAACCTTGATGTCGAAGAGGGCGAGTTTATCGTGCTTTTGGGGCCATCGGGCTGCGGCAAATCGACGTTGCTCAATTGCCTTGCTGGTCTTTTGGAATTGTCGGAAGGGCAGATCCATATCAAGGGCAAGAATGTCACTTGGGCTGAACCGTCCGAGCGTGGCATTGGCATGGTGTTTCAATCCTACGCACTGTACCCGCAGATGACGGTGCGCGGGAATATGTCCTTTGGATTGAAAATCGCAGGCCTGCCCAAAGCTGAAAT
Organism: Stagnihabitans sp.; assembly: GCA_964202815.1. Classification (GTDB taxonomy): domain Bacteria; phylum Pseudomonadota; class Alphaproteobacteria; order Rhodobacterales; family Rhodobacteraceae; genus Stagnihabitans. The sequence continues at coordinate 2,270 of CAXNKP010000266.1, forward strand.
CGCCAAGCGGGTGGAGCGCGCCTCGGAAATCTTGCAAATCGGCCCCTTGCTTGATCGTAAGCCCGGCGCACTTTCTGGCGGTCAGCGCCAGCGTGTGGCCATCGGCCGCGCCTTGGTGCGCGAGGTGGATGTGTTCTTGTTTGACGAACCCCTGTCAAACCTTGACGCCAAACTGCGCAGCGAACTGCGGGTGGAATTAAAGCGCCTGCACAACCGCCTGAAAAACACCATGATCTACGTGACCCACGACCAGATCGAGGCGCTGACCTTGGCCGACCGCATCGCCATTATGCGCGGCGGCATCATCCAGCAACTGGATGCGCCCCAGACCATCTACAACCGTCCGGCCAACCTGTTTGTGGCGGGGTTCATCGGCTCTCCGGCGATGAACTTCATCAAGGGTGAGACGGTCGATGGCGGCAAGCGGTTTAAGTTTGGTGATGTCTCGCTGGATTTGGCGGGCTACGAGGGCGGGGCAATCCTTGATCGACCCAAGGCGATCATCGGCCTGCGCCCTGAACATCTGACCATGGTCGATGCCGCCATTCCGGGCCACACGATCCCCGCCGTGGTGGAGATTGACGAACCGATGGGCGCAGATTCCTTGGTGTGGATGCTGGCAGAGGGTCGGCAAATGTCGGTCCGCGTGCCGGTGGAGCATCGCCCCGCCCCGGGCAAAGATGTGCATCTTAAGGTCGATATCTCCAAAGCCTCGCTGTTTGCTGAAACCAACGAATTGCGGATCTGATCATGCTTAACCTCGCCGGAGATTGGTCGCTAGCCCAAGAAAATGGCGAGAATGCGGTGGCCTTCACGCTTCCAGGTGACGGGATTGATGCATTGTTTCAGGCAGGCACGATCCCCGACCCGTATTTTGGCCGTAACGAATACGGGCTGCGCTGGATATGTGATCGCACTTGGGTGGCCAAGCGCAGCTTTGTGACGGATCGCACCGATCTGGTGCTGGTGGCGTCGATGCTCGACACCTTGGTGACGGTGGTGGTGAATGGCACGGTGGTGCTGATATCGGACAATATGTTCCTGTCGCACCGCGTTGATCTGTCAAAGGTGCTGGTCAAGGGGCGCAATGACATCAGCCTGACCTTCGGCAATGTGCCGGCTGAGGCCAAGCTCCGCCAAGACGCCTACCGCTATTTCCTGCCGTTTTCGGCCAACAACACGCCCATCCACAACGGCAACCTGATCCGCAAACCCGCTTGCGATTTCGGCTGGGATTGGAACATCGCGCTGGCCACCTTTGGCGTTTACGGCGATTTTTATCTGGAACCTGTGGCACCAGCGCGCATCGACCATCTGGTCATCACCCAAACCCATACCGCAGGTTTGGCCAAAGTCAGCGTGACGGCGCAGGTTGAGGGTGACGATGGCCAAGAAGTCACTTTTGACCTATGCGGTATGCAGGCCAAATCCGTAGTGCGGCACGGCCAAGCCAAGGCTGAACTCGCCATCGCCAACCCCGCCCTGTGGTGGCCCGCAGGGCAGGGCGCGCAGCCGTTGCATGATCTGACCGTGACAATGGGCGCGCAGGTGCTGACCCGCCGCATCGGCTTGCGGCAGGCCGAACTTATCACCGAAAAAGACGCCGTGGGCCTAGGCTTTAAGGTGCGCATCAACGGGCGCGATGTGTTCTGCAAAGGGGCCAACTGGATCCCCGCCGATGCTTTGGCGGGCCGCATTAATGAAGCAGACACCCGCGCGCTGCTGCAATCGGCCAAAGACGCCCATATGAACATGATCCGCATCTGGGGCGGTGGCCGGTACGAACCGACATGGTTTTATGACCTGTGCGACGAATTGGGCCTGATGGTCTGGCAAGATTTCATGTTTTCGTGCCATATCTACCCCGCCGACGACGCGTTTTTGACCCAAGTCGCCCAAGAGGTACGCCAGAACGCCCTGCGTCTGCATCACCATGCGTCGATGACGATCTGGTGCGGCGATAATGAATTGATCGGGGCGCTGACATGGTTCCCCGAAACCCGTGCCAAC
>CAXNKP010000267.1:0-4274 GCA_964202815.1 Stagnihabitans sp.
CGATTACAAAGGTGTCGTGTCGTGTTCTAGGAAGCTTGCGACTTCGGGGATCCAACGGGTTTGCACAAAGGCCACATGGGCGGGGTGTATGTTATAGGCCGCATAGGCCGCAGCATCGGCAAAGATCATCGAAACCGCAAAGTCGAAGGCGTTTTTTGGGCTAATCTCGCGGCTGATTTCAAACGCGCCCACGCCCGGGATGGCGGACAGTTTGGCCAAGTCTGCCAGAAAGTTGGCCTCTTGCGTCGAACCTGCCTTATGGATCAGTTGAAAAATCGCCGCGTGGCGGATCATTTCATCGCCATCGACACAGCGCTTTCGGGCAGTTCTTCCCCAAAGCAGCGCTGGAAGAACTCGGCCACGGTCTGGCGTTCCAGCTCGTCACATTTGTTCAGGAAAGACAGGCGGAAGGCATAGCCCACGTTGCGGAAAATCTCGGCGTTTTGCGCCCAGTTCAGCACGGTGCGTGGCGACATGACGGTGGACAGATCACCGTTCATAAAGGCTGTGCGCGTCAGATCGGCGACAGTGACCATCTGGTTGATCGTCTTGCGGCCCTTGTCGGTGTTGTAATGGGGCGATTTGGCCAGAACGATGGCGGCTTCGGCATCGTGGCTAAGATAGTTCAGCGTTGCCACCAGCGACCAGCGGTCCATCTGGGCTTGGTTGATCTGCTGGGTGCCGTGATACAGGCCCGTCGTATCGCCCAAGCCAACGGTGTTGGCCGTGGCAAACAGGCGGAAATAGGGGCTGGGGGTGATGATCTCGTTCTGGTCCAAAAGGGTCAGCTTGCCGTCATGTTCAAGCACACGCTGGATAACGAACATCACATCCGCACGGCCCGCGTCATATTCGTCAAACACAATCGCCACATTGTTGCGCAGCGCCCAAGGCAGGATGCCTTCGTGAAATTCGGTCACCTGTTTGCCATCGCGCAGCTTGATAGCGTCTTTGCCGATCAGGTCGATCCTGCTGATATGGCTATCCAAATTCACCCGCACGCAGGGCCAGCTTAGCCGCGCTGCGACCTGTTCGATATGGGTCGACTTGCCCGTGCCGTGATAGCCTTGGATCATCACGCGGCGATTATAGGCAAAGCCTGCCAAGATCGCCAAAGTCGTGTCAGGATCGAACTTGTAGGTCGGATCCACCTCTGGGACACGGTCGGTGCGGTCAGCAAAACCCTTGACCTTCATGTCGGTGTCAATGCCAAAGACCTCGCGCACAGAGATATCTTCAGTCGGTTTTACAGCAGTATCCAGCATCGTTTTCAGCCCAATTTAATTGCTTTCCCTATGTGAACCATAAGGCGCGGGCCTGCAAGAGCCTGCCGCGCCCTTGGCGGGGGCATCACACCGCTTTACAGCCACAAAAGGCTCCGCTACGCCATGCAGCGTCGATTTATCGCACCTTCTTTTGGATCAACCCGATGACCAGCAATGCCAATGCCGCGATCTTTTATGCCACCGATGGCTATAGCCCTGAAAAAAAGGGGATTAATGGCCGCCGTGTGGCGGGTGAAAGCTTTTTGAAAGGCTTTTTGAAGCACGCCGCGGTGGATGAGTTTGTCTTTTTGACCAAATCCTCGGGTGAGATCGAGGAGATCAAACGTTTTTGTGAACAGGCGCGCCCGCGCCAGCGGATTCGGGTGGCGGGATTGCTGCGCCCGCAAGATATTGCGCCGGCGGAAGTGGTCTATTACCCCGCCGCCAACATAGCCCCGGAGGCGTGGCGGAGGGCGAATTACGGCTCGGGGTCTTGGGCCTTGTGTGGGTTGACCCATACCACCTCGACCCAAGCGATTATGCAGGGGTTTTTTGATCTGCGTATGGCCCCTGTGATGGAATGGGATGCGGTGATCTGCACCTCGCGTGCGGTGCAGGGTGCAGTTCTGGCGCAGATGGATTTGATCGATGCCCATATCCGGCAGCGGTTTGGCACGCAGCCACCGGCGCGGCCGATGTTTCCGGTGATCCCTTTAGGGGTGCACACGGCTGATTTTGCGCGCAATCCTGCCGCGCGGGCGGCCTTGCGTGCGCAATTGGGGGCGGCCGAGACGGATGTGGTGTTTTCCACCATTGCGCGGCTAAGTCCGCATGAAAAGTTCGATCCGATCCCGATTTTCATCGCGATGCAAGCTTGCGTGGCAGAACTGCCGCCGGGTGTGAAAATGCATGTCGTCATGTGCGGTCAGTTCCGTCAGGCCTATGCGCGCGGCGTGTTTGAAAACGGGGCTGCGCGTCTTATGCCGGATGTGGGATTTTTGCTGCTAGACGGTGCTGAGGCTGCGGAACGGCAAAAGACCCTCTCGGGTGGCGATGTATTTTTGTTTATGATTGACAATATTCAGGAAACCTTTGGCCTTGCGCCACTGGAAGGGATGGCTGCGGGCCTACCAGTTTTGACCTCGGACTGGGATGGGTTGAAAGATACCGTTAGCGCAGATTCGGGCCTGCGGGTTACATCGCGCCTGCTTGGGCCGCAACATATGGCCAATGAAAGCCTGCGGCTTCACGGCGGGATTGACAGTTTCATACAGTATTCTGCGGCCGTATCTGCCATGACCGAACTGGATATGGGCGATATGAAGGCCAAAATTCTGGCGCTGGCCAGCAACCCCGATTTGCGGGCGCGGTTGGGGCGGGGGGCTTTGGCGCGGGTGCAAAGCACCTACGACTGGTCGGCGGTGATCCCGCAGATGCAGGCCCTTTGGGGCGAACAAGCCGCGCGCAAGGCCGCAGCCCACGCCAAGGCCCACCGCATTGCGGGGTTTGCCTTGCCCGTCGGCCCCTCGCCCAGCTATTTGTTCGCGGGCTATCCATCCGAAGAGGCCAAGCTGGGCGCACAGCGGTTTATGGCGCCCGACCGCAGTGGCCAACCCGATCTGGCCGCGGTGCTGGCCTTGCGCAACTACGCAGCCCTGTCTCATATGTTCACCCAAGCCAGCCAGATTGCCGACGTCTACACCGCCGTGCAGGCCGGGCAAGACACGGTGCAAGCTATTGCCGCAGCGGGCAAAACCTCCTCCATGATGGTCGAGCGGGCGCTGATGTGGTTGCTGAAATATGATTTCGTGCGCCGACTTGGCTAAGCCTGCGGCTTAATCCTTGAAATAGCGGCTGTCTTTGATTTGGTCCCAGGCCCAGACAACCTGCTGCAAGCGGTCTTCATCCGACCTGTCGCCCCCGTTCATATCCGGGTGAAGGTCTTTGACCAAGCTTTTGTATTGCTTGCGTATCTCGGTCTTGGTCCAAGTGTCGCGCGCATCCATAATTTCCAGCGCTTTGCGCTCGGTCGGTGGCAACTTGCGGCTTGATGTGCCGATGGGCTTGACGGTGCTGGGCAGGGATTTTTCGCCCACAGCGTCCAAAGGGTCATTTATTCCCAACCGCGCCCAAGAGCGTCCGTCATCCTTGCGGCTGAAAGGGGTGGTTTCACGCTCCCACAACCGATCCTTATCAAGCAGTTTTTGGAACTCTTCGTCGGTCGCCGCGCCAAAGAAGTTCCACTTCAGATTATACTCGCGCACATGGTCGCGGCAAAACCAGAAGAACTCGTTCAAAAGCTCGGGCGATTTGGGCGCGCGGTAAGCCCCTTTTTCCTTGCAGGTTGGATAATCACAGGGTTTGGTCGACATTTCCGAGGCACCTGACATGCCGCGCCGACCGGTTTTGCGCTTGGCCTTGTCAGAGGACACGCGCAGATCAAATTCAAACGGGGGGCGACTGGTCATCGATAGGCCTTTCCGACTCAAGCACGCAAGAATAGGGCATTTGGTGGCAGATTGAAGGGGGAGAAATGAAAATGGCGATAAAGGATGAGATGGAAGCCCGTTTGCGGGCAGCTTTTGTGTTGACCGAGGTTGAGGTGGTCAATGAAAGCCATCACCACGCAGGGCATGGCGGCGATGACGGATCAGGTGAAAGCCATTTTGCCGTCAAGATCCGCGCGCCGGAATTGGCTGCACTGGGGCGACTGGCCCGCCACCGCGCGGTGCAGGCGGCTTTAGGTGATCTCACCACGCGGGTCCATGCCTTGGCCTTGGACATCGGGTGACGGCGCAAGGTTTGCTGAGATCTTGGGCATCTTTGTGCCGATTGGGGCCATTTTGGCTGCAAGACCTCAATCTGGGCTTTTCTTGGCGCGGCGGAGTGCTAGCACTACACAACACAAAATTGAGGGACCCATGCTGAAATTCATCCGACGTTATATCGCCACTTTCATCGCCAACATTGCTTTGGCTTTGCAAAGCGCTGAGCGGCCACAGGCCCAGT
>CAXNKP010000268.1:0-4250 GCA_964202815.1 Stagnihabitans sp.
GGGGTTTTGGCGCAAATCAAGGATTACTTCTGGCACATCACGTTGCCCATTGTCGCCTCGACCATCTCTAGCTTTGCCACGCTGACGCTGTTGACCAAGAATTCGTTTCTGGACGAAATTCGAAAACAATATGTGATTACAGCCCGCGCCAAGGGCTTGTCGGAAGCACGGGTACTTTATGGGCATGTGTTCCGCAATGCCATGCTGATCCCGATATCGGGCTTTCCAGGCCTGTTTATCAGCGTCTTTTTTGGCGGATCATTGATTATCGAGACGATCTTTTCCTTGGATGGCTTGGGCCAGCTTGGCTATAGATCGGCGGTGGAACGCGATTATCCCGTAGTCTTCGGCACGCTGTTTGCCTTTGGCCTTTTGGGACTTGTCGTGGGGATTTTGTCTGACCTGATGTATGTCTGGACTGACCCGCGCATTGACTTTGAAAGGCGCGGATGATGGCGCTTTCGCCCCTGAACCAACGCCGCTGGCGGATATTTCGCGGCAATAAACGATCCTATTACGCGCTGATCTTGTTTTCAGCGCTGTACTTGATTTCGCTCTTTTCCGAAGTCCTGTCAAACGACCACCCGCTTTTGGTCAGCTATCAAGGCCATCTGCGCGCGCCAGTCTTTAGTTTTTATTCCGAAGCCGACTATGGCGGCGATTTCAAGACCGAGGCCAACTACCGCGACCCCGTGGTGCAATGCCTGATCCGCACCGGCGGCGTGGTAGATTGCTTTGATACGCCCGAAGATATCCTGACCCAAGTGCAAGCGGGCCAATATAAGGCCGAAGGGTTCCAACAAGGTTGGATTTTATGGCCACCCATCCCCTATTCCTACAACACGATCAATAATGTAAACGGCGCAGCGCCGTCTGCCCCTGACAGTGACCATTGGCTGGGCACCGATGACACGGCGCGCGATGTGCTGGCGCGCGTGCTTTACGGCTTTCGCCTGTCGGTCAGCTTTGGGCTGATCGTGACCTTGCTCACCTCGGTCATTGGTATTCTGGCGGGGGCCATTCAGGGCTATTTCGGCGGCCTGACCGACCTGATCTTTCAACGCGTGATCGAGATTTGGTCATCCACCCCCACGCTTTACGTTATCATCATCATCTCTGCCGTCTGGACGATGAACTTTTGGCTGCTGACGTTTTTGATGGTGCTGTTTGGCTGGATGGGGCTGGTGGGCCTAGTGCGGGCCGAATTCCTGCGGGCGCGCAATTTTGAATATGTCCGTGCGGCCAAAGCCTTGGGCGTCAGCGATGGTGCCATCATCTTGCGCCATGTTCTGCCCAATGCCATGGTCGCCACCATGACGATGATGCCCTTCATTCTGTCGGGCACCATTGCTAGCCTGACGGCACTGGATTTTCTGGGCTTTGGCCTGCCCGCCTCGTCCCCCAGTTTGGGGGAATTAACCCAGCAAGCCAAACAGAACCTGCAAGCGCCGTGGCTGGCCTTCACCGCCTTTGCGACCTTTTCTGTGATGCTTAGCCTGTTGGTCTTCATCTCGGAAGGTTTGCGCGACGCCTTTGACCCGCGAAAGACCTTTTCATGAGCCTGTTGTCGGTCGAAAACCTGAACGTGCGCTTTGGGCAAGATGGGCAACAGGTGCACGCCGTCAAGGGCGTCAGCTTTACGCTGGAACGGGGCGAGACTTTGGCCTTGGTGGGCGAAAGCGGGTCGGGCAAGTCGGTGACGGCGCTGTCAACCGTGTCACTGCTGGGCGATACGGCCGCGGTGACCGGATCGGTCCGCTACGCCGGGCAACAGATGATCGGCGCGCCCGAGGCGCGTTTGCAAAAGATCAGGGGCAACGACATCAGCTTTATTTTTCAAGAGCCGATGACCTCGCTGAACCCCCTGCACACGATCGAGGCGCAGATCAGCGAAAGCCTTTCCCTGCATCAGGGCCTGACCGGCGCGCCCGCCCGTGCCCGTGTGCTGGACCTGTTGCAGAAGGTGGGCATCCGCGATGCCGAAAGCCGCTTGGCGGCCTATCCGCATCAGCTTTCCGGCGGGCAGCGCCAGCGCATCATGATCGCCATGGCGCTGGCCAATGGGCCAGAGCTGCTGATCGCGGATGAGCCGACAACGGCGCTGGATGTGACGATTCAGGCGCAGATTTTAGACCTTTTGGCCGATCTGAAACGCTCGGAAGGTCTTAGCCTTTTGTTCATCACCCACGATCTGACCATCGTGCAGCGCATCGCCGACCGGGTTTGCGTGATGCAGGGCGGCGAGATTGTCGAACAGGGGCCAACGGCCCTGATTTTCGCCAATCCCCAGCATCCCTATGCGCAAAAGCTGTTGGCCGCGCACGCCACGGGCCTGCCAGACCCCGTGGCCCCTGACGCCGCAGAAGTGCTGCGCACCGAACATTTGCGTGTGTGGTTCCCCATCACCTCGGGCTTTTTGCGCCGCATCACGGGGCATGTGAAAGCGGTCAACGATGCCAATCTGTCGGTGCGGGCAGGGGAAACCTTGGGGGTGGTGGGCGAAAGCGGGTCAGGCAAGACCACGCTGGCCTGGGGTATTTTGCGGCTGGTGCAATCGCAAGGCAAAGTGCTGCTAGATGGCAAAGACCTGTCTACCTTGCCCAAATCTGCGCTGCGCCCGCTTAGGCGCGATTTGCAGGTGGTGTTTCAAGACCCCTTCGGCAGCCTGTCGCCTCGCATGACGGCCGAGGCGATTATTGCCGAAGGCTTAGGCGTGCACGGGCTGGAACCGGGCCGCAACCGCCGCGACATGGTGGGTGATATCATGGCCGAGGTGGGGCTGGACCCATCGACCATGCACCGCTATCCGCATGAATTTTCCGGCGGGCAAAAGCAGCGCATCGCCATCGCGCGCGCGATGATCTTGCGGCCAAGGCTGGTGGTGCTGGACGAGCCGACCTCGGCCTTGGACATGACGGTGCAGGTACAAATCGTTGACCTGCTGCGTGATTTGCAACGCCGCCATGGCTTGGCCTATGTCTTTATAAGCCACGATCTGCGCGTGGTGCGGGCCCTGTCGCATCAGGTCATGGTGATGCAAAATGGCGATGTGATCGAACATGGCCCCGCTCAGGCCTTGTTCGCCAACCCGCAGCAAGCTTACACCAAGGCATTGCTGACCGCTGCCTTTGGACCTGCCATATGAAAATTCTGTTTGTTCACCAAAATTTCCCCGGTCAATTTCTGTGCCTTGCACCCGAATTGGCCCGCCTTGGGCATGAGTGCTTGGCATTGACCGATAGTGGCAATTCGCGCCAAACTGCGACCCAAACCTTGAAATACAAGCATGATGGCCAAGCCGTTGACCCCGCCGCCACCCGCTTGGGCCGCAACTATACCCAGATGAGCGACCGCGGCGTTTCGGTCGCCCGCGCCGCTATGGCCCTGCGCCAGCAGCACGGCTATGTGCCTGATGTGATCTTTGGCCATTCCGGCTGGGGCGAGACGCTGTTTTTGAAAGAGGTCTGGCCCGAGGCCAAGCTATTGATCTACGCCGAATTCTACTATCGCGGGCGCGGCGCGGATGTGGGCTTTGATGCCGAGTTTAACCCGCGCAGCTTTGATCAGGTGATGATCGCCCAAGGCCGGGCGGGACATCTGGGCCAAGCTTTGCTGCACGCCGATGCCGGTTTGGCCCCCACGCATTGGCAAGCCTCGACCTTTCCCCCCGCGCTGCGCAAGATGATAGAGGTCATCCATGACGGGGTAAACACCACCACAAATGCCCCCAACCCCGAGGCCCGCTTTGCCCTACCCAACGGCCAAAGCGTCATAGCGGGCGACGAGGTGCTGACCTTTGTAAACCGTAATCTTGAACCCTACCGTGGGTACCACATCTTCATGCGCGCCCTGCCGCAGGTTCTTAAAGCCCGCCCCAAGGCGCAGGTCGTCATCGTGGGCGGTGACGAGGTCAGTTATGGCGGCGCGCCCAAGGGCGAAAAGGGCTGGAAAGACACGATCCTGAACGAGGTCCGCGACCAGTTGGATCTGTCGCGCGTGCATTTCATGGGCAAGATCCCCTATGACCAGTTTACCGCCCTGTTGCAGGTCAGCCGCGCCCATGCCTACCTGACCTATCCCTTCGTGCTGTCATGGTCGATGATCGAGGCGATGAGTGCGGGGGCCCATGTGATAGGGTCCGCCACGGCCCCTGTGCAGGAAGTCATCACCCACGGCGTGAACGGCACGCTGGTTGATTTCTTTGATATCCCCGCATGGTCGCAAACTCTTATCGAGGCACTGGCCCATCC
>CAXNKP010000269.1:0-4237 GCA_964202815.1 Stagnihabitans sp.
TTATACCCGCGCTTCTTGGCCTCGGCGGGGTCTTCCATCTGCTCGGCAATCGCCACGCGAAAGCCTTTGCGGATCAAGGCCAGCAGATAGCCTTCTGAAGAATGCACAGGCACCCCGCACATCTGGATCGGCTGGCCCTGATGCGTGCCACGTTTGGTCAGGGCGATGTCCAACGCCTCAGACGCCTCAACCGCGTCTTGAAAGAACATCTCGTAAAAGTCGCCCATCCGGTAAAACAGCAGCGCGCCCGGATAGCGGCCTTTGATTTCCAGATATTGCGCCATCATCGGCGTAACGTCGTCTTGCACGGGGCACCCCCAAGGTTGGCCTTGACCCTATCCAAGCCTTTCCTTCCCCGAAAGCCCCCCTTAACCTGAACCCCAAAAGGAGGCCCCATGACCGACAACGTTTCCACCCACCAAGCCGAAGATGACGCCCGCAACGAGGCGATCTTGATCTATGTGAACGGCCAGATCGTCCCCAAGGCGCAGGCGATGGTCTCGGTCTATGACAGCGGCTTCATGCTGGGGGATGGCGTGTGGGAGGGTATTCGCCTGTATAACGGCACATGGTCCTTTCTGGACGAACACCTCGATCGGTTGTTCGAGGCTGCAAAGGCCATCGACATCGACATCGGCCTAACCCGTGCGCAACTGGTGCAGGCGATGCACGACACCCAAGCCGCCAACGCCATGACAACCGATGCCCACGCCCGCCTGATGGTCACACGCGGCGTGAAAACCAGGCCCTTCCAGCACCCCAAACTGTCGCAGCGCGGCCCCACCGTTGTGATCATCATGGAACACAGCCGCCCCAAACTCCCCCGCCCGATCCGTCTGGCCACCGTGCCCCACATGCGCGGCCTGCCGATGACGCAAGACCCCAAGTTAAACAGCCATTCCAAGCTGAACTGCATCCTTGCCTGCATCGCCGCCGAAAAAGCCGGCGCGGACGAGGCGCTGATGTTAGACGTGCACGGATTCGTCAACACCACCAACGCCTGCAACTTCTTTATCGTCCGCAAGGGCCAAGTGTGGACCAGCACAGGCGATTATTGCATGAACGGCATCACCCGCCAAAAGGTGATTGACCTGTGCCGCGCCAACGCCATTCCCGTGTTTGAACGCAACTTCACCCTCGTCGATACCTACAGCGCAGACGAGGCCTTTCTGACCGGCACTTTCGGCGCCCAAACCCCCGTCAACACAATTGACGGCCGCACCATCGGCACCGGCGAAATGGGCCCCATAACCCAACGCATCCGCAGCCTTTACAAAGATTTGGTCGGCGCATGACCCCCCGCACCCCCCTTTCATATGTGCCCAAATATCCCACGGGGGCGCGGGGGTGTGAAACCCCCGCTTTGGCCGCACAGGGCGCACTATGACCCCCGACCCCAAACGCATCGCCATGTGGTCAGGCCCGCGCAACCTGTCCACCGCTTTGATGTACGCCTTTGCCGCGCGGGGTGATTGTGCTGTCTGGGACGAACCTTTTTACGCGGCCTATTTGGCCGCAACGGGCATCGATCACCCGATGTCGGTTGAGGTCATCGCCGCAGGCCAACCCGATCCTGCCAAAGTTGCTCAAGCTTGTCTGGGAAACATCCCCCAAGCACAGGCGCTTTTTTATCAAAAACACATGACCTTGCACATGATCCCCGCCTTTGACCGCGGCTTCATGCGCGGCCTGACCAATGTCTTCCTGATCCGCCACCCCGCCCGCGTCGTGGCCAGCTATTCCAAAAAACGCAAAAGTCCCACCTTGGCCGACCTAGGCTTTGTCCAACAGGCAGAACTGTTTGACCAAGTGGCCCAGTGGCAAGGCACAGCCCCGCTCGTGGTGGATAGTTTCAACATCCGCGGCCAACCGCGCCAGACTTTGACCAAGCTTTGCACTGCACTGGATATTCCCTTTACGCCCGCCATGCTGTCTTGGCCCGCAGGCCCCAAGCCCTTTGACGGCGTCTGGGCGCCGCACTGGTACAACGCCGTGCACCAATCGTCTGGCCTTGACGACCCCGAGGGCCCCTTGCCCGACCTGCCCTTGGCCTTCCAAAAGCTGGCCGATGCGGCCATGCCCCATTACGAAAAACTCGCAGCCCTCGCCATTAAATGACAAAGGCCGGAGGTTTCTACAGATTTTTGCACATACCTTTAGTTTGATAGGCTTCAAAGCGTTCAAAGGCCACAATTAGTCGCAACTTAAGCGTCAAGCACAAAATGTAGAAAAAAAGGAAAATCTTTAGTTGCCGACGGTCGAGATTGGGTTCACAATCTCGACCGTGGCCGTGTGTCAGAGCGGTTTAATGAGACGGACTGTTAATCCGATCGGGGGACGCGTTCCAAGCCAATCCCCCCGCGGGTTCGAATCCCGTCACGGCCGCCACTATCTGGCCCCGCTTTACGGCGGGGCCATTTTTTTACGATAACACACTGGAATCGTGCCGAGAATCCAAATTCGTTTAAGGTTCTATAATTTTTTCTTTCAGCAAAATCATGATCATAAGCTATGATAACGTCGTGCATCTATCGTTTTTCTGCTAACTTCCTACGCGAATCACCCTAACAATTAAGTTGGCGGTAGGTCATGTCGAAAGACCGATTAGCGATACTGTCGGCAAAACGGCAACATAGCAGTCAAGTTTTCGGCTAGTAGTCGCCCTAGTGAAAAACAGCACAGACCAAGCCATGTGCCGTATCAATTTCAAACCCGAGCCCATACTACACGCCAGGAATCGTCTTACTTTACCCGCGCATTGCGCGCCGCGATCAGTTTCAACCGCAGCCCGTTCAGCGTGATAAATCCCTGCGCGTCTTTTTGGTCATAAGCTCCGGCGTCTTCTTCAAACGTGACGTGCTTTTCCGAATACAGCGACTCGGCCGACCACCGCGCCACGGTGCGCGCAGACCCCTTGTACAGCTTAACCCGCACTGTACCCGACACATGATCTTGGCTTTTGTCGATCAGCGCCTGCAACATCTCGCGCTCGGGCGAGAACCAAAAGCCGTTGTAAATCAACTCGGCATAGCGCGGCATGATGGAATCTTTCAGATGCCCCGCGCCGGAATCAAGCGTGATTTGCTCTATCCCGCGGTGCGCTTCCAGCAAGATCGTTCCACCGGGCATTTCATAAACCCCCCGCGATTTCATACCGACAAAACGGTTTTCGACCAGATCCAGCCGTCCTACGCCATGCTTGCCGCCCAATTCGTTCAGCTTGGTCAAGATCGTGGCAGGCGACATCGCCACGCCATCAATCGCCACCGCATCGCCAGCCTTAAAGGTGATCTCGACCATTTCGGCCTGATCAGGGGCTTCTTCTGGGCTGACGGTGCGCTGATAGACAAACTCCGGCGCTTCTTCGGCCGGATTTTCCAGAACCTTCCCCTCAGACGAGGTGTGCAGCAAGTTCGCATCCACCGAGAAGGGCGCTTCGCCGCGCTTGTCCTTGGCGATTGGAATCTGGTTTGCTTCGGCAAATTCTAGCAACTTGGTGCGCGAGGTCAGATCCCACAGCCGCCAAGGCGCGATCACCTTGATCGCAGGGTCCAAAGCCGCTGCCGACAATTCAAACCGCACCTGATCATTGCCCTTGCCCGTGGCCCCATGCGCCACCGCATCGGCCCCCGTTTCATGCGCAATGCGCACCAGATGCTGCGAGATCAGTGGGCGCGCAATAGATGTGCCCAGCAAATACAGCCCTTCATACAACGCATTGGCGCGGAACATCGGAAAGACGAAATCGCGCACGAATTCTTCACGCACATCAATGATATGGATGTTTTCTGCCTTGATCCCCATCAGGATCGCCTTTTGCCGCGCAGGCTCCAGCTCTTCGCCCTGGCCTAGGTCGGCGGTAAAGGTCACCACCTCGCAGCCATATTCCGTTTGCAGCCATTTGAGGATGATCGAGGTGTCAAGGCCGCCGGAATAGGCCAGGACGACTTTCTTGGGCTTGAAGGTGGACATAGGGGCGCTCCCACAGCAAAAACTGTGCGGGGTCTAGTGAGTTTTTGCCAAGGGAACAAGAACCATCGACAAAGCGACAGTGGGCAAGGGCGGAAAGTTTCAACGCCGTGCCGACCAGACATGGCCCTTGGGGTGATTCGCGTGGGTCCGGCGCTAAAGTCCGGCCCTAGCCAAGGCGCGTGCCAACATCGCGCGGTCGCCGATGTTATCCAACAGCGCCACCGCAGCCCACGCAGGGGCCCAAATGGCGGTGTGCCCCGCCTCA
>CAXNKP010000270.1:0-4218 GCA_964202815.1 Stagnihabitans sp.
CATGATGCCGAGGCGGGCACTGTGACCTTCTTTGCCGTCAACCGTCATCCGACCGAAGATCTGGTCCCCGAAATCGCCCTGCACGGCTTTGGCGATTTGCAGGTGATCGACCATCAGGTGATGACACATTCCAATCTGAGTGCCGTCAATTCGCTGACCGCCCAAGCCACCGTCACCCCGTCGAAAGGCCAAGGCGCCAAGACGGAAAATGGCGTCTTAAGCGTGGCGCTGAAGCCGCATTCCTACACGATGATCCGCCTCGCCCGCCGCTAAGCGCGCGGGGCATCAAAGCGCCCCTTCGGGGGCGCTTTAGTCTTTCAGCCACACCTGCATCGGATTGGGCCCACGGTTGCACCAGATGTAATACGGCACCGCCGTAAGTGGGCTGGGTGCCAATAGCGGCGGGTGGTCTTTATAAAGCCCATCCCCCCACCCCGCCATATCCACCCGCGCGCCTTGGGCGTTGATCACGATGATACCGCCGAGCAGATCGCCGCGCCACTCTGCCGTCAGCGCCGCCGTGGCGGGCAGGCGCGCCTCAGCCACGGGATGGCCGATATCTTGCTGTTCGACGCAATAGACCAAAGGCCCGCGCCGCAGCGCCACGCGGCCAAGATCTTGGCGCACGGCGGGGTGGGCATAGGTTCTTTCTGGTTCCATCGGCAGCGTCAGGTCAACAACATCGCCCTTGGCCCAAGCGCGGCGCAGTTTCAGATAACCGCGCTCGGTTACCATCGCCACACTCTGCCCGTTGACCCGCGCGGTCGCCCCCTTGGCCCAACTTGGAATGCGCAGGGCGAGGGTGAAATCTGCGGTGCCCCGCGGGTTTAAGGTGATGGCGATTTTGCCCGACCACGGGTAATCTGACACCTCGGTCAACCCCACCGTGCCGCCCGCGACGGGCAAAGTCACCTCCGCCCCGCCGTAAAGATGTACCGCCACCTCGGTCTCGGCCACCGAATAGAAATACCCTGCCACCGAGGCCACAAGCCGGGCCACATTCATCGTGCAGCACGGGCAAGGGTGCCAATCCCACCGCTGGTGGCTGCCGTCACTTTCCAGCTTGTTGTCGTAGAAATACTGGGTGCCATCGCGCGACAGGCCCGCCAAACAGGTGTTGTACAGCGCCAATTCCAGCATATCGCCATATTGGCCATCAAGGTTCAGGTTCAACATCCGCGCCGCCCAAAACACCATCGCCACACTGGCGCAGGTTTCGGCATAGGCCGTGTCGTTGGGCAGGTCGTAATCGCCCGTAAACCCCTCGTTCGAGGCACTGGGGCCGAAGCCGCCGGTCACATACATCCGCGTGCGGGTGACATCGGCCCAAAGGATCTCGCAGGTCGTCTGCACACCCGCATCCCCCAGTTCGGCGGCTAGGTCGGCCATGGCACTGTACATATACATGGCCCGCACGGCATGGCCCACGACCTTGGTCTGTTCGCGCACCGGCTTGTGGGATTGGTTGTATTCGTAGGTCTTTTGGTGAAAGGCCCCAGCCGGTTCGCCGCGCGCGTCACGCTCGACGTCAAAGTAATGTGGCTCAGCGCCGCGCTGGTTGATGAAATAGGTCGCGAGATCCAGATATTTGCGGATCTTTGTGGCGTGAAAAAGCTTGATGAGGGCCAGTTCAAGTTCCTGATGGCCGGGGTAGCCCTTTTTCTGATCTGGCTTTGGCCCGAAGACTTCGGCGATGTGGTCCATATAGCGCATCATCACCCGCAGCATCCGGTCGCGGCCTGTCGTGTGAAAATAGGCCACGGCCCCTTCCAGCATATGGCCTGCGTTATACAGCTCGTGGTTGTCGCGCAAATTGGTCCAGCGGTTGTGCGGCTCGCGCCCCAGATACCAGCAGTTCAGATAGCCGTCAGAGGCTTGGGCGCGTTCCAGATCATCAATGATGGCTTCGATCTGCGCCTCGATCACCGGATCGCGGCGGTGCGACAGGGCATAGGCGGCAGCTTCGATCCATTTGCCGATGTCACTGTCCCAGAAAATCTGGGTGGTGAAGTTATGGGCATTGCGCGCAATGGTCAGGGGTGGCGCGGGTTGCGGCAACTTCAGGCTGTCCAGCATGTTAAATTCAATCAGCTTTTGGTGCTGGCTGGGGATGGTACGCGACAAAACGCAATCCAGACGCTCGGACCAGAAGGGCCCGGTAACCTTTATGTCGCTGAAGGTGACAGAGGTATAGGTTCGCATGTTTTTCCCGATTATGTCGATCTGCGACAACTTGGCTGTAACCGCCCAGCAAGAGATGCGTCGGCTTTGGTCCGTGACTGGCCCCAAGGATGAAGTGGCAACTCACAGCATGCCCCACTCTAGCTTTTTTCGCAGCCATCGTAAGGCAGATTTTGAATCTTCAGACTGAAACCTTGGCGGATATCGGGAAGAAAGAATACCCGTCAGGCTGCGCGCCTAGCGAAAAAATCGTACAGTCATGGACCCTATGGTCTGACGCCGCCAGTGCCAAATGTTGAGCGGGCTCAGCAGGGTCAGCGGGCATATCTCTACCGGTGCTGCCAGCAAGCGGTCAAGCTGCGAGAAAAGTGGTTGCAAGTGGGGCATCGCAAGGTGGGCGATCCGCAGGCGGGGTCAAGCACGCGGATATCGCAAAGCTGTCGGCGGAAGGCGCGCACGGTGTCGCGGGCTTCCTCCATCTTGTCATCGCGGGCGAAAGTCAGGGCTGAGGCTTGGACATTCGCCCAATCGGCGCGAAGGGGCTCCATCAGGGCGGGGGCCACGAGGCGTTCGGCATGGGCGAGGGGGGTGTGGTGCGCGCCCAGCTTGTGGCGGTCCTTTAGACAGAGAGCTCGCTTTAGCGGGGTGCCAAAGATGGCAGGCTCCACCTCGCGCCAATCGCGGCTGGCGGCCTCGATCAAGAGGGAGAGTTGCAGCCTGTCCAGGGCCAGGGCATCGGCATCCTTGAAAAGACCACCGTTGAAGCGTTGCAGATCGGTGGTCAGGACAGTTGAAAAGCCGCCGGTGTCCATGGTTTGCCAGAGGGATCTCAGCATGGGCGCGGCGTGGGAAGGTTGGCCCCTGAGGGGTTTAAGCAGGTCGGAAAAGCTGCCTTTGGGGATAAGGTCGACATCCCCGGCAAACTTGGTGAAAAGGCAGCGTATCAGGAAGCGGGCGACAGTTTCCGGGGCATGACCCTTGCCTTCAAAGGACAGGCCAAGCGCTGCGAAGCGGTCGAACACTTCGCGGGTGACGCGCCCCGAGGTCTTGGCAGGGTCAAGGGCGTTTGGGTTGGTCAAGATCAGAGCAAGACGCTGGCAGGTCGCCTCATTGCGCAGATCATCAAGGGCGATGCGGTAACGGTTGCCATCGGGAAACTGGGTGTAGCCTTGGCCTTGGCCTGAAAAGTCGGCGTAAACCTCGATGACATGGCCCACGCCGACAATGGGCAGGAAGGGCGGCCAGCCATCCTCACGCGACACGGCGCGGAACATGGTATCATCCCACGCGCGCCTGCCACGTTGCCCGTGGCCCTTGCGCAAGACGGCGGGCAGTTCGGGCAAGAGGGCCAGTTGCGCCTCTGGGTCGGGCTATGCGCCCTCGGTGCGTTGATTGGCTTCGATGACGAAATGCCTGGCGCGGTAAAGATCGATGAAGCCGCGTGACGGTGTGCACGAAGGTGACCGGGCGTTCAAAGCGGCAGCTGTCACCGGTGCGGTCCGCAGTTGCTGCGTGGGGTTTGGGCACGGCCAAGAGTTCAATGAGTTCGTTGGCAAAGCTCTGGAAGTTCGCGCGTTCGCTGCCACCTGACAGCGGCCACCGGGTTATAAAAGTCTCGATTTCAAAAAAACTGTACCATTTAATAAGTCCTTTATTAAAGCTGAAAGATCGTTGCCACGCTAGGGGGTGATTGCGCAAAGACCGACGGACCACCACGTCGCGCATACCGTCGTCCTCGCATCGGCGACCCACGCAAGCCTAAAGCGCGAAGCGGTCTGCTGAGGAAAGGAAACCAGGGCGGGTCATGATCACACCACAATCGTTCCAAGCCCAGTCGCCTAGTCATCAAATTCGGTTTCCACTTAACTCGGTGTTTAGCGTAAAAAACCTATTCTTTTTCCATCGTGCATTGCAACGGATGTTGGTGCCTGCGGGCAAAGTCCATCACTTGCGCCACCTTGGTTTCAGCGACCTCGGCCGAGAACACCCCCACAACTGCCAAACCCTTTTTATGCACCGTCAGCATGATCTCAAAGG
>CAXNKP010000271.1:0-4214 GCA_964202815.1 Stagnihabitans sp.
TGGCCTATGCCCGCAACCCCTTGATCGAGGTGGTTTTGTCCGCCACGACAGAGGTGGGGATTGCCTATGTGGCAAGACAAGCGGCCACC
Source organism: Stagnihabitans sp. (assembly GCA_964202815.1). GTDB lineage: Bacteria > Pseudomonadota > Alphaproteobacteria > Rhodobacterales > Rhodobacteraceae > Stagnihabitans. The sequence continues at coordinate 90 of CAXNKP010000271.1, forward strand.
GACACCCCGCCCGCCAGCTTTCTGGCCAAACTGGCACACCTACCGGCGAAACGCTGGCGCGCCTTAAGCCATCTGGCCGGCATGGGCTGGCAGATCCTGCCCTGCGCGTTACCCGAAAACAGCGCAGATCGGCTGCGCGACCTTGTGCTGCGCCATGCCCAAGACTGGGCGGTGGAGGCAGAGTGTCTGGACTGGATCGCCCGCGAGACCGTGTTTTATACCTCTTTGGCTGACCGGATCGCCACAGGCCACCCGAGCGCAAAGGCTGCGGCGGTCTTGGCAACAGCACTTGGCCACCACGACCCTTGCCGACCACGGCGGAACTTTTCCATCTGTTGGTCATCGAAATCTCGCCGTCCAAACCCGCCTTCAAGCCGCGCTTGGCGGCGCATGACGGGGCACGATCAAGGTACCCGATACCGCCCCCTACCGCTTGCGCAAAGTGGTTATCCTGAACGGGGCACTTACCGCCCTTTGCCCCCTGGCGCTGCTTTGCGAAGTGCCCACCGTGGGGGCCGCTGTGGATCAACCCGCGCTGCGGGCCATGATGGAACACGTCGTGGCGCAAGAGATCAAACCCTTTATGCCCTTGCCCCAAGCCGAGCTTGACCCCTTCGCCGCCGAGGTTTTGCGCCGTTTTGCCAATCCCTTTAACCAGCATCGCTGGTATGACTTCAGCCTGAACGGGCTTGCAAAACACCGTGACCGGCTGTTGGGCCGCCCGCTGGCCTATCAAGGCCGTCACGGCTGCCCGGCGCCCATTCAAGCCTGTCACTGGCGGCGTGGCTGGTGGTTTATCTTGGCCATTTTGACGGGTCCCACACCCATCCACCGCGCGACCAAGCCCCCGTGCTGGCCCTTGTCAACTGCCCGCGCGATCTGCCCGATACCAAGGCCATCGTGACGGAATTTCTGACCGCGACCAGCCTTTGGGGGCAATCGCTGGCAAACCCGGCGCTGGTGGCTGCTGTGGTGGCGGATATGGCGTTTCTGACCCGGAAAACGCCCTCTCTGGCAAGCCTGCTGGCGTGCGCGGGCCTTGTATCCCAGCCCGGCCCATTTGCGTAAAACCGCATGGACTTCAGGCCCAAGCAGGCCGGGCTGGGATGCAAAAGGTTGGGTCGAAAGAGCCCCATGTTGCCCCGCTTTTGGTTCCCCGACCAAGACCTCGTCTGACCACTTTTTGCCGTCACATAGACATCATTCAAGGTTCATGGCCGCGTCATATCAAGGTCACGAAGAAAGCGCAGAGACATAGCTCTGCACTCCAATGAGGATCTTTGCCATGTTGTCGCGTCGTCAATTTCTGGCCACTTCGGCCGCTGCTGCCACCCTTGCGTCCACCCGCGTTTCCGCGGCAGACATCAAGACCCTGCAAGTTTACATCGACGGGGATACCAATATCTCTGATTGGTGGAACAATATCCTGAAGCCCGCGTTTGAGGCTGCCAATCCCGGCCACACGTTCAATGTGACCATCACCCGCGGCGTGGCCGATGGCAACCGCACCATCGCAGAGCGCGCCTTGGCCGCTTTGGAAGCCAAGGCTGACCCGCAGGTTGACTACTTTGAAGAGATCGAACCCGCCGCCGTTGCTGGATCTGTTGAAGCTGCTTTGTGGCTGGAAACCTCGGAAGCCAACGTGCCGAACCTGAAGATGATCAACCCGGCCGCCGTGCAAGCGCCGATCCGGATGCCCTATCGCGGCAGCCAAGTGTTGATCGCCTATGACAGCGCCAAAGTTGCCAACCCACCCAAGACCTTTGCCGACCTCGTCGCTTGGGCCAAGGCCAATCCGGGCCGCTTTACCTATGGCCGCCCCGACAAAGGTGGTTCGGGGTCGAACTTCGTGATCCGCGCCATCCACGAAGCCAATGGTCAAGATCCCGCTGCCTTCACAAAAGACAACTTCGAAGCCGCCAAGGCCGAAGAGATGCTGCAAAAGGGCTGGGCCATCTTGAAGGACCTGCACCCCTTCACCTTTGGCGAAGGCACCTATCCCGCCGGCAACTCCCCCGCGCTGCAACTTTTGGCACAGGGCGCTGTCGACATGATCCCGGCTTGGTCGGATATGGCCTTGCAGGCCATCAACAACGGTAGTCTGCCCGAAACCGTCAAGGTTTTGCAGTTGCAGGATCTGGCTTTGTGCGGCGGTTTTGCCTATTCGGCCATCCCGTCCAACGCCACCGATCTGGAAGGCGCTTTGGCCTTGGCGAACTTTATGCTCTCGCCTGAAACCCAAACGTCTTGCGTGCGCGATATCGGCGGCTTCCCCGGAATTTCGTGGGAGAATCTGCCCGCTGATCTGAAGGCCGAATACATCGACGTCATCCCGGTTTCGATCCCGACCTACCCCTCGGGTGATTGGCAGACTGCCAAGAATGACGGCTGGTACAAGAATGTTGCCACCAACATCGTTCGCGATTGATGCTTGACATCGCAAAACCGTCCGGGGGCCTCGCCCCCGGACAGACCCAGCGCACCGGCCTTGACTTTCAAGCCTTGGCCGGCCTTGCGCTTGTGGCCTTGCCGGTGGGGCTTTTGGTCACGCTGATCTTATGGCCGACAGTGCGGATGGTTACGGCCACTTTCTTAGTTGACGGCAGTCTAAGTTCTGAACGCTATTTTGCCTTTTTCAACGATGCCTACACCATGGCGAACCTGCGCTATACGCTGGAAATGGGACTGGTGTCGGCCTTGGCGGCCTTGGGGATTTCCTTTGGCTTAGCCCTATACCTGCGCTTTTCCGCCGGACGGATCGCTACGATGATCCACGGCCTGTCCCTCTTTCCACTGTTCGTGCCCTCGATCATCATTTCTTACGCTTTGGTACGGTTTTTGGGGCCGAACGGGCTGTTTCAACTGATGCTGGAACAGGTGGGCTTCACCCAGTATCGCACGCCCTATTTAACCCCCGTTGGTCCCTTTCTGGCTTTCGTGTGGGAAAATATTCCCCTGCCGGTTCTAGTTCTTAGCGCCGGCCTGTCGCAAGTCTCTGACCACGCTGTCGAGGCTGCACGCGACCTTGGCGCAAAGGCTCCTCGCATCCTGTGGGAGATTTTGTTGCCGCAAATGCGCCGTTCGCTGCTGATCGCCTTTGCGCTGATCTTCATGGGCATCATCGGCGCCTTTACCGTGCCCTATATGCTTGGCCCGCCCGCACCCGAGATGATGAGCGTCTTCATGCAACGCACCTTGGGCAATCTACACGATCCGGCATCCGCCCAAGTGCAGGCGGTGGTGCTGATGGTGATCTCGTCCATCGTTGGCGGGTTTTATATTGCAACGATGGTCAAATCCTCGGCAGGTGCGCGATGAAACGGACGCACTTTGGCGGATTGATTTTGCTTGGCAGCTTGGGCCTTGCCATGCTTGGGCCGATTTTGACGGTGGTTTTATGGGCCTTTACCGTCAAATGGCGCTACCCGCATTTGTTGCCCACGGAATGGGGCCTGAAATACTGGTTTGCGATGCTTGGGCGCGAGACGGTGATCACGCCAGTGCTGACCTCATTGGCGCTGACATCCATCGCCACGACCACGGCGGCCCTGATCTGCTGGCCTGCGGCCTATGCGTTTGCAAGGCTGAAATTCCCCGGCCGCCAACTGCTGCTGTTTTCTTTTATCGCCGCCCAAGCCGTGCCGAAGTTTGCGCTGTTTGTGTCAATCGCGGTGATCTTCCTGAAGTTGGGGTTGGTCGGCAATTTCTGGGGCGTGGTGGTGGTGCAGATGCTGTCAGCCGTGCTGTTCATGATCTGGATACCAACCGCCGCCTTTCGCGGCATCCCGCCCGCATTGGAAGAAGCTGCATTTGACCTTGGCGCATCGCGCCTGCGGGTGTTTTTGTTCATCACCTTACCGCAGGCCATGCCCGCGCTGGCGGCAAGCTATGTGCTGGGCTTTGTCTCGATCTTGTTCGAGGTCGACAGCGCCCTTCTGATCGGCGCGCCCACTGTCACCACTATGCCTTTGTTGCTGATGACCCTATCGTCCAAAGTCATCGTGCAAGAGGCGGCGGTGCTATGCGTGCTAATCTGGGTGCCGTGTTTTGTTTTAATGCTGCTAAGCCGCCGATTTATGACCTCAAAGGGCATCGCCCAAGGGTTTGGAGCCTGACATGCTGCAG
>CAXNKP010000272.1:0-4211 GCA_964202815.1 Stagnihabitans sp.
CGCCTTTTGGCCTAATCAGTCTTTGGCCAAGGACACCCCGTTCATCGCCGCGACAAGATCGCTGAGCATCGGCACATAATCCGCGCCCTTTCCGGTGGCGATGGCATGGGTGTAGTACTGCTTGGCGGCACCAGCCATGATGTTCATCATATTGGCATCAAAGGCCATATCGTTAAGATACCGCATATCCTTGGCCGCATTCTCGATCGAGAATTTGTGCGCATCGCGGTTCCGATCGACAACATATGACATGAATGTATCAAAGAACCCGTTGCCCATGCGGCTGGGGGCAATCACGCTGCGGATGGTTGCGGCATCAATGCCCACCTTGGCCCCCAAGACGACCACTTCTGAAAACAACGCGCCGTAAGACAGGCCGATGAAGTTCATCAACAGTTTCATCTTGTGCCCACTGCCCACCGGGCCGATGCGGGTGATGGTCTTGGCCCAGCACGACATCACATCGCGCACATGTTCCAGCACGGCTTCATCGCAGCCAACCATAGCGCTAAGCTGTCCAGCTTCGGCCTGCACCGGCGTCCCGCCCAAGGGCGCATCCACAAGGTGCCCACCTTTGGCCGCAAGCTCTGCCGCCAGCGCCTCGGTTGAGGCGGGGTTAGCGGTTGAGGTTTCGATCACCACCAAGCCGGGACGCGCGCCTGCCAAAATCCCGTCCGGCCCGCGCATCGCAGCTTCGATCTGCGGCGAGTTTGACAGGCAGATGTGGATGATATCGCAGCGTTCAGCCATGTCTTTGGGGCTTGCAGCTTCTTGCGCACCCATGGCCAGCAGGCTTTCTACAGGTGCGCGGTTCGACCTGCCGCGTACCCAAAGGTCATAGCCGCCAAGGCGGATGTTTTTGGCCATGCCGTGGCCCATGAAGCCAAGGCCGATGAAGCCGATCACGGGTTTGGTGCTCATTATTTTGGTCCTTTCAGGGGGGCGTATCGGGCAAGCCAGCCCATATCGTGGTCGCCTGCGCGGGGCAGATATTCAGCGCCGATGGGTGCAGCCCAGCCAAGTTCGGCAATGCGGGCCAGCACATAGGCATAGTCCAACTCGCCGTGATCCGGCGCACCGCGATCAGGTACAGAGGCAATCTGTATATGCCCCACCAGCGGCAAAAGGGCCACCAGCTTGCGGGTAACATCGCCTTCAAGGATCTGCACATGATAGCAGTCAAACATCAGGCGCAAATTGGGCAAGCCCACTTCACGGATAATGTCGGCCGCAAGAGCGGTGCTGGTCAGAAAGTAACCTGGCGCGTTGTAGGGGTTCAGTGGTTCGATCAAGATCGTAAGGTCGCCCGCCTGCGCGCAGGCATAGTTAAGGTTCGCCACAAAAGCAGCACGGGCGCGTGGGCCGCTTGAATTGCCCGCCATCACATGAACTGCACGCGTGCCCGTGGCGCGGGCGTAGGTCAGTGCCTCGTCTATAGCGGCGCGCGCGTCGCTTTCGCGGTCGGGCAGGGCGGAAAGGCCGTTTTCCCCAATACCCGTATTGCCGCGCCGTGTGTTTAGGCCCAACATGGGCAGGCCGGTTTCGTTTAGTGCGGCCAAAGTGTCGCCGGGCGGCGTGTCATAGGGCCAATGGCATTCGACGGCCTCAAACCCTGCCGCTTTGGCGGCGCGGATGGCATCGGGCAGGGGGCGGTCGGCCCAAAGGAACCCCAGATTGGCTGAAAACCTCATGACTCCCACGCGATCTCAAAGGTGGTGACAAGATCGTTGATCTGGCATTCTGTCAGCAAACGCGGGCTTTGACCGCGCGTCAGCAGGGCCAGACGGGCGGTGGCTTCCAGTTCCTCGATCGCATTGCAGGCGGCTTCAAGACCGTGCCCCGCCACGACAGGGCCGTGATTGGCCAGCATCACCGCACTGCGTTTGCCCGCCAAACCGCGCACCGCTTGGCCCATCGCAGTGTCGCCGGGGCGGAAATAGGGCAGCAGCTTGACACGGCCAAGTTGCATGATCGCATAGGGGGTGATTGGTGGCAGAAAGTTGTCCTCGTCTTGCTCTGGCAGTGTCGACAGGGCCACCGCATGGCAGCAGTGCAAATGCACCACAGCGCCACATTGGCGCGTGTCATAAAACGCTGCGTGCAGGGGCATTTCCTTGGTGGGTTTGTCGCCGCTGATATGCAGGCCCGCCGCGTCAAACCGTGACAGTCGGGCAGGGTCTAACCTGCCGAAACTGGTGCCTGTGGGAGTTACCAGCAACCCGCCATCCGGCGTGCGCGCCGATATATTGCCGGTTGAACCCGCCGTCAGCCCCCGGTCGAACATCGACTTGGCAAGCGTGCAAATCTGCTCTCGCAGCGCATTTTCCGATATCATGGGGCTATAATCCTTAACGCATCGGCGAAGAATCCTTCGGTGCCAAAGTTGCCCGATTTGAGCGTGATGGCAATCTGGTGGCCATCGCTGTCAGCCATGCACCACGGCACCCCTGCGGCGATTTCAGGCCCAATGCTCAGCCGGTCGATGCCAAGGGCTTTGGCCACTGCGCCCGAGGTTTCACCCCCCGCCACGACAAAGCGCCGTGTTCCATTATCGCGGGCCCACACCGCACAAGTGGCCAAAGCCTGCTCGATCAACTGCCCAGCGCGGTCGGCGCCAAGATGGGCCTGAGCGGCCCTTACCACATCGGGGGTGGCTGTTGCGTAGATGAGAGGACTTGCTTGCGCAGATTGTGAAGCAAGCCAGTTCAGCACCGTCTCGGTGCCTTGGGTGGCAAGCGTCAAAGGGTCTATCCGAAAGGCCGGATGCCCTGCCGCCAAAAAGGTTGCAACCTGCGCGTTGGTCATCGCTGAACAACTGCCTGAGAGAACAATGGCTGGTCCGTCGGGAGCAACAAAGGCCGTGCCCGCGGCTTTCGGCATTAACCCCTGTTCTTGCCAAATCACTGGCAAAGGGGCCGCCACAGCGCTGCCGCCTGTCAAAAGCAGCATCGACTGGCAGGCTTGGGCAATTGCGTGCAAATCTTCGTTGCTGACCGCGTCGACCACCACATGAGCGACCCCTTTTGCCGCCAATTCCGCCAGACGTTCGCGCAAAGCGCCCTTGGCGACTGTCAAACGGTTGGCCAACCCTACAGGTTGGGTCACTTGGGGCCCAAGCAGGCGCAGCAGGTTGCTGTCACGCATAGGTGTCAGCGGGTGGTCCTTCATTGAGCTTTCGGCCAGCGGCTGTTCGCCCACAAACAGGTTGCCCATAAAAATGCTGCGGCCATTTTCGGGGAAGGCGGGGCAGTAGATCGTTTGTTCGGTGCCGAGATCGGCCATCAACGCTTCGGCCACAGGGCCTATGTTGCCTTGGGGGGTGGAATCGAAGGTGGAGCAGTATTTCCAGAAAAACCGTTGCGCCCCAGCGGCGCGCAACCATGCCAGCGCAGTGCGGGTTTCAGCCACAGCTTGTGTCACGGGGGCGGTGCGGCACTTAAGGGCGATGATCTCGATCTGTGCGGTGTCGGCGGGGGGTGTGAGCGGTGTGCCCAAGCGCAGCGAGACTGCTGCGCCAGACCGCGCCAACAAAGCTGCAAGATCAGTTGCACCGGTGAAATCATCCGCAATAGCGCCAAAAAAGGTGGTCATCGGCCCTCACCTGGCAGGGTTAGGCCAGAGGCGCGGGCATAGACCTTGGCCACCGCGGCATCATCTTGCCGCCCCAACCCCATGGCAGAGGCCGCTTTGAACTGCGCAAGGGCTGCGGTTGTCAGTGGCGCATCAAAACCCGCCGCTTGGGCGGCATCAAGAACGATCCCAAGATCCTTGGGCCAGATGTCGACCGCCGAATGTGGGGCATAATCGCCAGATACGATATGCGGCGCGCGGTTTTCCAGCATCCAACTGGTGCCCGCGCAATCGGGAATGACCTGCAAGAATGTTTCGGGCGCAATGCCTTGGGTGATGCCAAAGGTAATCGCCTCGGCCATGGCGGCGATATGGGTGCCTGCCAGCATCTGGTTCACGGCCTTCATCGCCGACCCCATCCCCGCGCTATCGCCCAGTTCGAACACCTTTTCCGCCGTGGCCTGCAACACCGGCCGCGCTGCGGCAAAGGCTGCAGGGGTACCTGATGCCATGATAGATAACCGCCCCACCGCCGCCTTGACCGAGCCGCCCGAAATCGGCGCATCCAGATACAGCACACCCGCCTGTTCACACCGCGCCGCCATCTGCCGCGCAAATTCAGGGGCCACTGTCACGCAGCA
>CAXNKP010000273.1:0-4180 GCA_964202815.1 Stagnihabitans sp.
AAAGTGATCGGGATCGGCGCGCCTGCGTATTTTGACTGGGCAATCTCGGCTTTGGCGCCTTCCATATCGAACTTGGGTTCTGGAATGTCGCCGTTGTGATAGGCGGCGAAAGCTTTGGGCAGCGGGGTCGACAACACGCCACCCGGGAAGATCACCTGACGAATCGTGTCGTAATCGGTGGCCAAGGCCAAAGCGCGGCGGATGTGGATGTCATCGGTGGGGGCGACTTTGGTGTTCAGCTTGAGATAAAAGGCCGTGCCCGTATCTTGGCTGACCATCTGAAAGCGGCCCATATCGACTAAGGCCTTGTAAGTCTCGGGGGATTGGAACTGGCTGGTCATGGTCAATTCGCCCGAAGCCGCAAGCGATTTAACCGTGGCCTCGTCGCTGGTGATGATCCAATGCACCGTGTCAATCGGTCCCTCGAGGAAGCCTTTGTAATAGTCGGGGTTGCGCGTGATGGTCATCTCGGCACCACGATCCCAGCTTTTCAAGGAATAGGCCCCGGCCCCCGCCACATTGGTGGCAAGCCAAGTCTGCGCGTCATCCGCACCCTCGTTTGGCTTTACGGCATCAGCGTTTAGAATGAAGATCGCAGGCACGGTTGTCAGGAAGGGGGCAAAGGTCTTGGCCAAGGTAAACTTCACCGTCTTGGCATCCACCGCCGTCACAGAACCGGGTGTCAGAACATCGGCGAACAGGTTTGCCGGGCCCTGATTGATACGCAACAAACGCTCAATCGTATAGATCACATCCGACGCCTCGACCGGCGAGCCATCGGTGAAGTTGGCATCATCGCGGATCTTGAATGTCACCTCTTTGGCATCGGGCGAGACCACCCAGCTTTCAGCCAATTCGGGGATCAAGTTGCCCGAACTGTCGACCGAGATCAGGCCGTCATACAGGTTCACCGCCGCCATATAGTCGGTGTAGTCTGAGATTTTTGCCGGGTCGATCGTGCCAAAAATCTGCACCGTGTTCATCGTCACCACGGTCTGGGCAAAACTTGGGGCCCCGAACGCCAAAAACGCCACGGCCGCAGTAGAGGCAAGAAGTTTGTGATATGTCATCGTGTTTCCCTGAAGCTGAAAGCCGGTTGCCCCGGCAGGTTCTTGGTGAAAGCACAGGTTTGGTCGGCAGGCCCGAGCAATTTCCTGAGGACCAGAGTGATAGAGATTCGCCCCTTCGAACAAGCCATGTCATGGATAGGTTTTTAGGATATTCGGCTAGGTTTTGACCACGAGGGCCCTCAAGCCACCAAGCCCAATGCCGCCGCGGCGCGCACCGCCTCTTTACGGCCCTTGCATCCCAATTTGGCATAGACATTGCCAAGGTGAAACTTCACCGTGGCCTCGGACAAGCCAAAGGCATGGGCCACGAATTTGTTGGAAGCACCTTCGCAAATCGCTTGCAAAATGCGGGTTTCTTGACGGGTCAGACCACTGGACCTGCCCACAATCCCCTTAATCGTTCCAGCATCGCGCATTTTGCGCAACACTTGGCGCGCAGGTGGCGAAGCATCCAGAAAACTGGCGATCGAGGTATTGCCCAACAAATCGGCGAGAAATGGGCGCTCTTCGGTCAAGGGGGCTACAGCCCCCAAAGTTGCTGCAGTTTCAAGGGTTTTCAAAAGCCCGGCCCGCGCGGCAGACAAGTTGCGTTGCGAACGGTTGCAATAGGCAGTCCAAATCTCAACGCCGATGCGTTGGCGCGCGGTGAGCAAAGGATTATCCGAAATTGAGGACAGCTTTTCAATCAGGCCGGGCCGCTTTGGCCCTTCAAAGGCCAAATGTCGCAGCCATAAAAGGGCAGCGGCCACTTCATCGCGGTCAGTCAATCGGGCGAATTCGGTGGTTTGCGCCAAAACCCACGCTCGTGTTATGCGTTGCGGCAGGGCGGCCAAGCGTTCGGCGGCCTCTTGCCAACGGTTGGCGTTTTGCAGCAAAACAACCTCGCGCAGGTCCATCATGGCACCCAAGCCCGGATTGCGCCAATCATTGATCCGCCAGCGATCCAGAAAACTGCGCGCCGACAAGGTTGAATAATGCTGCGACAGGGCCAAACTGCCGTAATACAGCGCCAATTCGATCAGGTTAGGCCAAATCTCACCATTGGAGAACTCGTCAAACTCTTGGTTCAAAAACCGCGCCAAGGGTTCCACCTTGCCCCCTTCATAATTGATGCAGGCGATGAGCAAGCTTAGCAATCGTTCATCCGAGGAGCTTTCAAAGGGGACACACTCCAATTCCGCCATAGCCATCTGCGCATGGGCCATCGCCGCAATCGCATCGCCCGAAGTTAATCGACCCATGGCCTGATGTAATGAGATGTAAAAAACCAACAGTGGCACTTTGGCCAATTGATAGTGATGGCGCGCGCGCCGGGCCAAATCCTCAGTTTCTGCAAAGCGGCGTTTGCGGGCGTAAAATTCCAGAACCGCATTGTAAAAACTGCCACGTGCCAAATGGTCGTCCAGCGGAAATTCATCCAACATGGCAAAGATCTGTTTCAGCAAAGCCTCAGTAACCTGAACATCCTCATAGATCAGCATGATCAGTCGAAAAGCCCGGAATTTTAGTGAAAACAATGTGTTATGGGCAAAGACCACAGTTGGATCGTTGGCAGTGGGGCCAAGCCAATCGGCTATCAAACGCCGGGCCAAAGGCATATGGCCGCGCTTTAACGCCTGCATGGCATGGCAAAGCATCAAGGTTTCTGAAGACTTGATCAAACTTTCGGGAAAACCTGACAAAACCCTGTCAAAGGCCGTTGATCCATAAATGTGGATGAAAAAATCATCGTGCCCCCGATTGAGAGATTGCAAGGCAAGATCAAATCTTTGCGCTCTTTGGTAGGCGGCGATGGCATCTGGCAGGCGGTTTTCTGCTTCGAAAGCTTCTGCCAAACGGATTGCTTCTTTTGGCGCGTGACCCCTTTTTTCAATCTCGCCCTTCACAGCATCCATCAATTGATCGACAATCTCCTGAGGAATGTGATCTGGCAAAATGTCCAGCATCGACAGAGCAGGACCATCCGATGCCCGTAATGCCGTTGACAGACGCACCAAATCTACTGGGGCAAGATTGGCTGCAATCTCGGCTTGCAAGAAACGCGTCATGGTTTTTTTGCTGGCACCAGAACGACCAAGCAAAAGTGGCCAGCCTGCCGTTTGGGTAAAAAGATCAGCCGCCGATTGAGGGCCTGCAATCTGGGCCAATTCGTCTTGGCTAAAGGCCAGATCCCGACTGGAAAGTCGCAGGACCACGCCATAAACGTCAGCGCGATCAAGGCTGGGCACCTGCAAATGGGGGCGTTTGGCCAAGATGAGGCGACTTTGACCCATCAAGAAATCACCCGGTAAATCCTTGCATTGGCCGGTGTTTGGAATATCCCAAAGACACAGATCCTGTCCCGGATGTGGCGCATGCGATTGACGGTGCACGCGCAGACCCAAAACACTGGCTATCTGATCCAAAAGCACCGATTTGCCCATTCCCGCCACCGCATCAAGCACGATAATTGGCACACGGGACGCACGGATCTGCTGGATCAGGGCTGTTCGGAAAAGAGTTGCGTTTTGATCCAGGATCACCCCCCTGCCCTCAGTTATTGTGGGTTCGTTTCATCCAGATTTGTGTCGCAATCTACGGCGCGGTCAAGTTTTTCAGCCGGGGTTCAAGCCTTATCATAAATCTCAAGAAAGCTTGAGCCTTTTGCCTCTGTCGACGTCTTGCGGTTCTGGCCCCGTTGGAAGGTCTTTTGATTGCTCAAAAAACTCGCTTGCGTTGAATTGGCAACCCGGCAGGGCTGTGATGGGCACGCCCAACAGGCGCAAGGTCAAGCGGGCGCATGTTCAGGTCAGGCAAAGCCAGCCTTTGACAGCATCGCCTGCAGCAGCACAGAGGTTCCCGCCGCAAGATCCTCGCGCGAGGCGTATTCGCGCACATTGTGGCTGATGCCATCACGGCAGGGCACAAACACCATGGCCGTGGGCGTCACATCGGCGATGTTGCAGGCGTCATGCAGCGCGCCGCTGGCGATTTCGGAATGTTGGAAGCCTAGGTTTTGCGCGGCGGAAGCCAAGGCAACGATACAAGTCTGATCGAAATGCTTTGGCGCGATTGAGATACGTTCTGATACGGAAATGCCACAACCCGCCTCGGCGGCGATGGCACGACAG
>CAXNKP010000274.1:0-4164 GCA_964202815.1 Stagnihabitans sp.
GCTGTCCGGTCTATAGCGAAATCTTCGCCGACCGTGGCTATCTGTCCACGGGCCGCTTGGTGCCGCGCAACCGCCCCGATGCGATGATCGTCGACGCCAAAGCGGCGACCGCACGGCTTTTGGCCTTTCTAGATACCGGCCTGATGCCCGTGGTCGACGGCGACCCGATCGCGCTTGACGCCCAGTCTATCTGCATCCACGGCGACAGCCCCCATGCCGTGGCCATGGCGCAAGAGATCCGCGCGCGCCTGACGGCCGAAGGGATCTCCCTTGCGCCCTTTTTGCGGGTCTGACCCGTGGCCCTGTATCGCCCTATCGCCGACCATGCCGTGCTGGTGGAATTTGGCACCGCCATCAGCGATACCGCCCATGCCCAAGTGCTCGCCCTTGATCAGGCGCTAGCCGCCAACCCTTGCAAGGGCTTTCGCGAGGCGACACCGGCCTTTGTCAATCTGCTTGTCGATTTTGATCCCATCCAAACCGACCATGCGGAAGTCGAAGCCCATCTGCGCCGCTTGGCCGATCACCCCCTAACGCCGCGCACCCCCGCCACATGGGACGTTCCCGTCTGCTACGAAAACGCCCCCGATCTGGCCGAGGTCGCCCGCCGCACCGGCCTTTCGACCGAGGCCGTGATCGCCGCCCACCTTGCGGGCGATTACCGCGTGTTCCTGTACGGTTTCGCCCCCGGATACGCCTATATGGGCGGCCTGCCAGAGGCTTTGAAGCTTGACCGCAAAACCACCCCCGTGCGCGGGGTACCTGCGGGGCAGATTATCATCGCGGGCACGATGTGCCTGATCACCACGCTGGTCATGCCGACCGGTTGGTGGATCATCGGTCGCACCCCCACGCGCGTGCTGACGGGGGATGACGCGCGCCCGTTCCTGTTTGATGTGGGTGACCATATCCGCTTTCACCGCCTAACCGAGGCCCAGTTCGAGGCCCTGCCATGACCCGTTTGCGCGTGGCCTTTGCCGGGCCGCACATCACCTTTCAAGACGCAGGCCGCTTAGGCATGATGCGCTTTGGCGTGCCCGCCTCGGGGCCAATGGACCGTAAGGCCTTTGCCATTGCGCGATCCGTCTTTGGCAACCCGCCCGAGGCTGCGGCCATCGAGATTTCGTTGGGCGGTCTGGCCTTGGACTGTATCGAAGGGTCCGTGACCTTTGCCGTGGTGGGCGGGGGGTTTATCGTGCAAATTGGCGCGCGGCGGTTGGGGGCGTGGCAGGTGCATACCCTTCACCAAGGCGAGCGGCTGGTGATCCGACCCGGGCCTTGGGGCTGTTGGACCTATCTGGCCTTTGCAGGACATCTGATCACCCCGCAGTGGCTGGGCAGTTCTGCCACCCACGGCCAATCGGGGTTGGGAGGGGGCACTTTGGTCTCCGGCCAAGAGGTGATTGTGCAAGACGCCCGCACCCTGCCTGCGGCAGAGGGGGCTATTCCCTGCCCGATCTGGGCCCGCCCGCGCCCCCTGATCCACGCCGTCCTTGGCCCGCAAGACCGCTTCTTTTCATCCGAAAGCCTTGACGATCTGGCGACGCAGCCGTTTTATCTGACCAATTCGTATGACCGCATGGGCCTGCGCCTGCGGGGGCCATCTTTGACGCCTGTGGGGGCCTTGTCCATCCCGTCAGAGCCTATTTTGCGCGGGTCGGTGCAGGTGGCGGGGGATGGGTTGGCCACGGTGATGCTGGCCGATCATGGCACGACGGGCGGTTATCCCAAGATTGCTACGGTTGTGTCTGATGATTTGGACGGATTTGTGCAACTGCGCCCCAATGACGCGGTGCGCTTCAAGCTGATCTCGCCCGCCCAAGCGGTTGCCATGGCGCGGGCGGGGGATCGCGCCTTGCGCGCCTACCTCACGCGGGCGCGCTGACCCAAGGCGGGCCAGCCAGCCTCCCCCAAACCCCCGTGGAGTATTCGCGCCAAGATGAAGGGGGCGGTTCAGGAAAGGGTTAAGCGGAAAGGGCTGATTTTAGGCTTTGCGCAGGGTGCTGGGGGCCATGCCAAACTGGGCGCGAAAGGCGCGCGAGAGGGCCGAGGGGCTGGAGAATCCGGTGCGCAGGGCAACATCGGCCAAGGGATGGCGAGTGTCGGTGATCATCCGGCGCGCGGCTTGCAGGCGCAGGGATACGCCGTAAGCTGCGGGTGTGGTTTGCAAGGCGGCGCGAAACAGCGTCTCTAGCCTGCGCGGTGACAATCCCAAGGCGCGGGCGGTTTGGGCCGTGGGTTCGGGGGCGTCAATCCGCGCCTCCATCCGTGCGACGGCTTGGGCCACGCGCGGGTCAAGGCGTGGATCGGCGGGGTGGGGTGGGGCGATTTGGGGGTCTGACCCCGGGCGCGGCGTGGTCAGGAACGATGCCGCCACTTGCCGCGCTAAGGCGGGGCCGTGGCGTGCGCCGATCAGGTGCAGCATCAGGTCGGCGGCGGGGGCGGCACCGCCTGCCGTAAATCGGTTGGCATCTATGACCCAGCGGTCGGGCACCACATCCACCTCGGGGTGGGCGGCGGCGAGGTCTTCGAGGTCTTCCCAATGCACTGTGGCGCGGTGGCCCGCCAAAAGCCCCGCCCGTGCCAGAACCCAAGCCGCCGCATCAATCCCGCCGAGGGCGGCAAAGCGCGGGGCCATGCGGGCCAGATCGCGGATCAGGGGCGCGGTGGCGACTTCGGACTGGCGAAAGCCTGCGATCACCACCAAGGCATCCGCCCCCTCTGCCGCCGCAAGGGGGCCGGAGGAGGGCAGTTCGATCCCGCAGGTGAGCGGCACCGCCCGCCCGTCAGGCGACACCACCCGCCAGCGGTACGCCTCGTGCCCCAGATGCCGATTGGCCGAGCGCATCGGATCAAGGGTTGAGGCGACCTCGAGGATCGAGGATTGTGGCAGAACAAGCAGGGCCAAGGTCAAGACCTGCGGCGAGGGCGCAAAGATTTGTGCGTTTTTCGTCATATAGATTTCGTAAATCGTCAAGCGCGCCATGACAAGCCCGTTATGCTAGCGTCAATCTAACCGGAGGACCCCATGCCGCTTGCCATGAATCGCGAAGTTTTCATCACCTGTGCCGTGACCGGATCGGGCGGCACTCAAGACCGCAGCCCCCATGTGCCGCGCAGCCCCGCGCAAATCGCGGCCTCGGCCATTGATGCGGCCAAGGCGGGGGCGGCGGTGGTGCATTGCCATGTGCGCGACCCCGAAACCGGCAAACCCAGCCGCGATGGCAAGCTGTACCGCGAAGTGACCGAACGCATCCGCGATTCGGGCACCGATGTGGTGTTGAACCTCACCGCGGGCATGGGCGGCGATATCTACTTTGAAAACTCAGAATCGATGCATCAGATGAGCCTGCGCTCTGACATGGCGGGGGCCACCGAACGCGTGGCCCATGTGGTCGACTGCCGCCCCGAGATATGCACGCTGGACTGCGGCACGATGAACTTTAACGAAGCTGACTATGTTATGGTCAACACCCCCGGCCTTTTGCGCGATATGGCGCGGCGAATGACAGCGGCGGGTGTGCGCATCGAGATCGAGGCCTTTGATACCGGCCATCTGTGGCTTGCCAAGGAACTGGCGAAGGAAGGCGTGATCCCTGCACCCACCTTGGTTCAACTGTGCATGGGCGTGCCATGGGGCGCGCCAGATGACCTGAACACCTTCATGGCCATGGTCAACAATGTGCCGTCCGATTGGTTCTGGAGCGCCTTTGCCATTGGCCGCAACCAGATGCCCTATGTTGCAGCATCTGTCCTTGCGGGGGGCAATGTGCGGGTGGGGTTGGAGGATAACCTTTGGCTGGACAAGGGCGTTCTGGCCACCAACGCCCAATTGGTCGAACGTGCGGTCAGCATCATTTCCAACCTTGGCGCAAGGGTGATCACACCCGCCGAAGTGCGCGCCAAGCTAAAGCTGGAAAAACGCGCACCGGTGGGGAAGTGACATGACCAGAAAAGCAGCGATCATTGGCGGCGGCGTTATCGGCGGCGGTTGGGCGGCGCGGTTCTTGCTGAACGGCTGGGATGTGGGGGTGTTTGACCCCGACCCAGAGGCCGAGCGCAAGATCAACGCCGTTCTGTCCAACGCCCGTCTGGCCCTGCCCGCCTTATCGGACGTGCCCATGCCGCCCGAAGGCAAGCTGACCTTTCACGGCACGATCGGCG
>CAXNKP010000275.1:0-4162 GCA_964202815.1 Stagnihabitans sp.
AAGGATATCTTCATCACGCGGTCGCAAAGCCCCTAAGGCGATGTTCTCGCGCAGGGTGCCAGACAAAAGCCAAGGCTCTTGCAGCACGGCGCCCATGTTGCGTCTGAGGTCGGTTGGGTCGATCTGGCGGATGTCGATCCCATCCGCCAGCACTTCCCCCTGCGTCGGCTGATAAAGGCCAAGCAGAAGCCGAGCGATGGTGCTCTTTCCTGATCCGATAGGGCCCAGGATGGCCACCCGTTCGCCCGGTGCGATGTCCAGGCTGATCCCGTCAAGGGCTGCACCCTTTTGGTCAGGATAAGAGAAACTCACCCTATCAAGGCGTACCGCCCCCGAGAGCCGGGGACGCGCGAGAAACTGACGGTCTGCGGGATGTTCACCGGGGGCCTGCATCAGGGCCTCAAGACTGCGATACGAGCTGCGCGCCTGATGCAACCGGGTCAGCGTTTGCGCGATCAGCGCCAGCGGGGCGAGGGCGCGGCCAGTAAGGATAACCCCCGCGATCAGCACGCCTGAGGTGATCTGCCCCGAGACAACCATCATCGCGCCATAGACCACGATCAGGATCTGGGCTGCCTGCTGGACAAAGCCGGTCGCATTGATAGCACCTTGTGTGACGGCGCGGCTCTTGACCGCATAGACGGACTGGCTGCGGATTGCCTCGCCCCACCGGGCGCGCATCTGGCGGCCAGCCCCTGCCGCTTTGATCGCCTCGATCCCGGTCAGCGTTTCGACCAGAACAGCTTGCTTGGTCTGCCCCTCGGCCAGCACGCGGTCGGCCAACCGGCCCAGCATCGGCTGGACTGCGACGCCGATCAGCAAAACCAGCGGCACGGCAATGGCGGGCACCACCGCCAGCGGACCTGCAAGCATAAAGATCGCACCGATGAAAATCACCACGAAGGGCAGGTCCACCAGCGCCACCATGGTCGCCGAGGTGAAGAAGTCCCGAAGTGATTCAAACTCGCGCAAAGTAGCCGACACCGCCCCGACCGAGCCTTTGCGTGCACTCATCTTGGTCTCAATCACATGGTCGAATACCCGCTCGCCCATGTCCAGATCGGCACTTTTGCCGGCCTGGTCGATGAAACCCGCCCGCAATGTCTTTAAGATCAGGTCGAACACAAGGGCAACACCGACGCCGATCGTCAGAGCAAAGAGCGATTCTGTGGCAGCGGATGGCAGGATGCGGTCATAGACCACCATGGTGAAAAGCGACGTGAACATGGCCAAGGTGTTGATCATCATCGCGGCGAGCGCTACCTGAATATAGGCCCAGCGGTTCGCGGCAATGGCATCGCGAAACCAGTGGCCGCGGACGCCCACGTCGCGCTCATCACTGGCGTGGCGGTGCTCGGGCTTCAGGATCAGAACATGGCCGGTTAGATCATGCTCCAACTCCGTGGCGGGGACATCGATCAACGCCTCACCCGACCTTGGGTCATATAGGGCGGCCAAGTCTGCTTTGCGGCTGTGCACCACGACCGCGCCGCCGGTGGTGGTCAGCACGATCGCGGGCATCAGAGCGGCGTCAATCTGGCCGATCGGATATTGCCCAAAGGCGGCCTGCAATCCGGCCTGTTCTGCGGCTGCGATGACGTGGCGCACCTGTGCTGCCATGCCTTTGTCCCCCCGGCCGACCAGCACGTCTTGCAGGGCGCCAAGCGTCATGGATCGCCCGTGATGGGCCGCGACATGCAGCACGCAGCGTTCCAGCGCTGTGGCCACCAACAGGGACGGTGGGGTCGACACACCCTCCAGCGCGCTCATTCTGGGGCCTGGCCTGAATCGGGTGTGGCAGGCAAGGTCACGCCGAACACATCCAGAATATCGCCAGTTGCCGCCAGAGCGGCATAGCCCAGCACCGCCCAGTCGTGTTCTGCCAAGATCTGTTGGCGTTCTGAGGCCAGCGCCTCACGTTCTGCGTCCAAAAGCTCGATCAGGGAGCGGCGACCGGCCTGGAACTGCTCCCGGGCGACCTCGAGATTGGCGCGGTTGGCGTCTCGTGCGGCGCTGGTGGCCGTCAGCCGGCTGCCGACGGCCAGCAGTTCGGCTGTCAGAATGCGCGACCTGCTCTCAAGCTCGCGCCGGGTGGCGTCTAGGTCCACCCGGCGGGCGTCGATCCGCGCCTCCGTGGCGGCGATCCGCGCGGTCCGGCCACGCGCGGGGGAGAGAAGCTGTTCGGAGGCCAGGCCCGCCACCGCCTGCGCGGCGGGGATTGCTGACACCGTAAGCGACAGCGTCGGTACCCGCCCGGCAAGTGCCGCGGCATGCTCGGCTTGTGCTGCAAGCAACTCCGCCTCGGCCCTTTGCAGCGTTGGGCTCCCTGCCGCCCCACCGTCGGGGGCCGCAGGGGCCTGCGGCGGCAGAGACAGGCCCGGCGGGGGCGCGCGCCCAAAGGTCTCGATGAAGATTGCCTCGGCCCGGCTCGCTTCCGACCTCGCCGCCACCACGGCCGCGCGGTCATTGGCCAGACGGCTGCGGGCGGTCAGCGCGTCAACACTGGATCCAAGGCCCGCGGATGTGCGCTCTTCGATCTGGGCCGTTGTGGCCTCCAGTGAGGTGAGCGACGCCTCAGAGACCCCGACCAACGCTTGGGTGGTTGCCACCGCAGACCAAGCTTCGACCGCCGAGAGTGCGGCGCGCGATCCTGCGTCAAGCCGTCCGGCCAGACCGCCCAGAACCCGGGCTTGTGCTGCCGTCTCACGGGCGTTGCTCGCCCCGCCGTCATAGATCAGTTGCGAGATTGCACCGAAGGATGTCAGACCAAGCCCGCCAGAGCCATCTGGGCGCACCCCTACCAAAACTTGCGGCTGAAAGGCCCCGCCCTCGGCCATAAGGCCCGCTTCGGCCTCGCGCAGGGCCGCTTGCCCCCGGCCCAGCATCGGGCTGATTGTGAGCGCCTGCCTGACCGCCAGTCCAAACTCACCGCTTGCAAGATCGGCTGGCAGCCGGGCCTGTCGGGTGGTCACGGCAGTCTGAAGCGCTGTAAGGTCCGGCGGGGTCGTACAGTCGCAAAGCAGCATCGTCATAAGAAGTGCGGCAGCGAAAGTCGACTTCATTGTCTGATTAGTCCTGAAAATGGGATCAGCGCCTCATCAGCAGACCGATCAGCCGCGAGGGCCGCAAGAAAGCGCGACCCGGCAGCCATGCCCGCCCGGTCAGATAAGGGGCTTGGTCGGGGCGGGGGCGCTGCGGTCAAAAGCCGCTCGGCCTTCTCCATCCATTGCAAATGAGTGTTTGAGACAAGGCCTGCATAAAGGAGCGCCAAAGAACCGGACCGATGAAGCGAAAGGATGTCGGCCTCGGTCAGTTCGGCGACCGCCTGCGGATTGATGACACGCAAGGACCGGTCCGCTGCAAGCTCTGTCAGCAGCTCGAGATCTGCCAGCACCCCAGCGGCGCGCGAGGTTTCTGGCAGGGCTTGCGCATGCGCCTTAAGGATCGCGGCTTTCTGCGCGGTTTGTGGTGCCAGCGTGGGGGATGCGCCCTCTTGGGCAAAGACTGGATGTCCGCCCTGCTCTTGCAGCACGAGGTCGCTGTCTTCATGCACGGCGAAGGCATGGCCACCCCCTGAAAAGGCAACCAGATCGAAAGGCCAAGCCGAGAGGCGCGAAGGAAGCCATGATGCCTGCCATTGGCCCTCGTGTCCGACAAAGGGCGAATGACCTTGCACCCCGCGGCGAAAAAGCGCGTGCAGCATGGGTCCGGCGGGTCCGGCGACGAACACCAACACACAGCACGAGGCGGCAGCAGCCGCCTCGGTCAACGTGATCTCGACCGAACGCAGATCGCGGGCATGGGCAAAGCCCAGAGGGCTTTGCCATGACCATTTCTGGTGTCGGTCCCAGCTGACGGGCTGGGCGGGTGATCCTGTCCTCGACGCCACGGGTCAGAGGATGACATGCGACGAGACAAGTTCGTCGACTGTGAAGTTTTGCAGGATCACCACCGTATTTGCATCCAGATCGATCTGGGTGTCGTGTCCTCCCGGCCCAGAGGCCGACAGGGTTGCCGCGAAGCTGCTGAAGTCTGCAAAACCAAAGTCTGACACGTTCAGCCTATCCCCCTCGGCCCCGGTGAAATCGATGATCGTCGTGCTGCCATTAAGGTTGCGCAGGGTGAAGACGTCCGCGCCCTGACCGCCCGACAACCGGTCGGT
>CAXNKP010000276.1:0-4148 GCA_964202815.1 Stagnihabitans sp.
GTTTTATCCCCTTCACCTCGGGCAGATAGCGCAAGCCCGGAGAGGTCATGCGCGCAGTGGCCCCGCCCTTGGTCCATTCCAGATTGACTCGGTTGTTGTTCAGCGACAGGCCCGACAGGCCCGGATCATAGCCGGCCTCAACAGGAATATCGTCGCTGATGCGCCCGACAGCGGGCAGGGCATCGGCATAGACTAAAAAGCGCCCCGTCACCCTTTGTAAACCCGCGCGCGCAAGGCCTGCGACCCTTTCGCCCAAGCTGTCTGTATCCAGCGTAGGGTCGCCGCCGCCCGATAGGATCAAATCGCCCGCCAAAGTGCCCGCATTTATGGGTTGGGTGGCCAGCACTTGGGTGGTGAATTGGTGATCTGGCCCCAAATGATCAAGCGCATAAAGCGTGGTGATGGCTTTGATCACGCTGGCAGGCGGAACTGGAGCGGATGGTTGAAAGCTGTCAAGGATTTGGCCAGTGGCAACATCGGCCACACAAAAGCCGGTGGTGCCGGTTAGCTTGGCTTTGGCCACCAGATCAGCGGTTGTGGCTGTTTGGGCCACCGTCAAAGAGGGGGCGGCAAAGCCTGCCCCTAATCCTGCCAAGACCCAACGCCGTGTCAATGTCGCTGATGCCATTGTGCCGCTCCTATCCGCGCGCCAATTCGTACCGCGCAAGGCTGCTGGAATGCAACTCGCTCACCGCCGCCATTCGCCCTGCGCACGGATCACGCTGGAAGAGGCCGCGTGCAGCGGCATGTTTATAAAAGCCCAAACTGGCGCTGTGCGGTGGCAAAGCAGATCGGGTGCTGAAACCCTTGCGGCGCGAAAGGCCCGCGCCGCCACCGAAAGGCGCGCAGCCAGCCCTGCGCCGGGCCGCGCCATGACGGCCACGGGCACGCGCGCCATGATCTGGCGCCAGTTGCGCCAGCGGTGAAACTGCACCAAGTTATCCGCCCCCATGATCCAGACAAAGCGCACACCGGGGTAAAGCGCCTGCAAGCGGCGCAAGGTGTCTATCGTGGCGCGGGTGCCCAAACGCGCCTCTAGGTCTGTGACCACAACCCTTGGGTCATCGCCCAGCTTTTCGCGGGCCCGCGCCATCCGCAGCGCCATGGGCGCCGGAGCACTTGCCTTTAGCGGATTGCCCGGGCTAACCAGCCACCACACCCTGTCTAGCCCAATACGCTGCAAAGCCTGATGCGTGATGTGGACATGGCCGTCATGTGCCGGGTCAAACGACCCGCCCAGCAGGCCCACGACCATGCCCCGATAGGCCGCTGGAAAGCCCTGAACCATTTGCCTTTCGGCCCCCACCCTTTGAAAGCGCAATTTCAGGGCCAGCTTACGCCCATGTCAACCGCAATCGGCGTTGAAGAGGCGCGCCCTTTCCCTTAGATGATCCCCAAACTCGGATGGAGCGCGCAGATGGCCAACTATCAATACGTCTACCACATGGACAATCTCTCGAAGACCTATCCGGGCGGCAAGAAATGTTTTGAGAACATCAAGCTTAATTTCCTGCCCGGCGTGAAGATCGGCGTTGTTGGCGTGAACGGGTCGGGCAAGTCGACCTTGCTGCGCATCATGGCGGGGATCGACACCGATTTCGCAGGCGATGCTTGGGCTGCCAAAGGCGCGCGTGTTGGGTATCTGGCGCAAGAACCTGTTCTTAACGCGGGCTTGAACGTGCGTGACAACGTAAAACTGGGCTGTGCCACCAAGGTTGCAAAGCTAGACCGCTATAACGAACTGGCGATGAACTATTCCGACGACACGGCTGACGAGATGTCGCGCCTGCAAGACGAGATTGACGCCGAAAATCTCTGGGATCTTGACAGCCAGATCGACGTTGCCATGGAAGCCCTGCGCTGCCCGCCTGATGATGCCGACGTGGAAAGCCTGTCTGGCGGCGAGCGCCGCCGTGTGGCTTTGTGCCAGTTGCTGCTGGATGCGCCCGAGATGCTGCTTCTGGACGAACCGACCAACCATTTGGACGCCGAATCGATCGCTTGGCTGCAACAGCACCTGATCGACTATAAAGGCACGATTCTGGTCGTCACCCACGACCGCTATTTCCTTGATGACATCACGGGCTGGATTTTGGAATTGGACCGCGGCCGCGGCATTCCTTACGAAGGCAACTATACGGCTTGGCTAGAGCAAAAAGCCAAACGCGCCGCCCAAGAGGCGCGCGAGGACAAGTCCAAGCAAAAGGCGATGGAAAAGGAACTGGAATGGATCCGCGCCGGTGCGCGTGCGCGTCAAGCCAAGCAAAAAGCCCGTATCAGCAAATATAACGAAATGGCGACCCAAACGGTGCGTGAACGCGCCACCTCGGCCCAGATCATTATTCCCAATGGCGAACGTTTGGGCGGCAAGGTGATTGATGTGGTCGGCCTGAAAAAGCACATGGGTGATCGTTTGTTGATCGAAAACCTGTCCTTCACCGTGCCACCGGGGGCGATTGTCGGTGTGATCGGGCCAAACGGGGCGGGCAAATCGACCCTGTTTCGGATGATCACGGGGCAAGAACAGCCCGACGAGGGCTCGATCACCTTGGGCACCACCGTGCAACTGTCTTATGTCGACCAATCGCGTGACGCGCTGGCGCCGAGCAAGACCGTGTGGGAAGAAGTCTCGGGCGGGGCCGAAGTGATCAAACTGGGCGATTTCGACATGAACTCGCGCGCGTATTGTGGGGCGTTCAACTTCAAGGGCACTGACCAGCAAAAGAAGGTGGGCAGCCTGTCAGGCGGAGAGCGTAACCGGGTTCACATGGCTAAGCTGCTGAAAAGCGGTGGGAATGTGTTGCTGCTTGACGAACCTACCAACGATTTGGATGTGGAAACCCTGCAAGCGCTGGAAGCCGCCATCGAAGATTTCGCTGGCTGCGCTGTGATCATCAGCCACGACCGCTTCTTCCTCGACCGGCTGTGCACGCATATTCTGGCGTTTGAAGGCGATGCACATGTGGAATGGTTCGAGGGCAACTTTGAAGCCTACGAAGAAGACAAAGTACGCCGCTTGGGGGCAGACAGCATCGAGCCGAAGCGGGTGAAGTACAAGAAGTTCACGAGGTAGGGATGACCTTAACCGAATGAAACCCACCAACAGGCCTGAGGGTGGTTTAGACCACCCCTCCTGTGTGATCGTGCTGTTTTTTTGCTGGTATAGGTCCATAACTGCTCAGCCGTCCACCGAGCGACCTCGCGGTGGGGCAAGGAAAACAGCCAATCCAAAAGCTCGCAGACCAGCCGATGTTTGACCGCATCCTACCAGCAATGGCGCAAATGCGTGGCGAGGGTGGCCTTTTCGCGGATAGGACGGTCCCAAAATCGTGATTACCACGGGTTTTCCCTGCTTAAAAAACAGGCAACCCACCCCCCGATCCGGGCTCCAGCCCCCAGTAACTTTGCATTTATTCTTGATTTCAAAGCCTCTTGCCGGAATAATCTTACCGCGACGTTATCTCTATCGACCTGTCTGCCACCACAATCGGCCACAGCATTCGATTCTTAGCTGACGGGGCCGGGCCGCCGCAATCTCGCGGGCGGCAAAATGACAGGAGTGTTCACGATGGCCAAGGGCACCGTGAAATGGTTCAATGAAACCAAAGGCTACGGCTTTATTGCCCCGGAAGGCGGCAAGAAAGACGTGTTTGTGCATATCACTGCGCTTGAGCGCGCTGGTCTGCGCGGGCTAAAGGACGGCCAAGCCGTCAACTTCGACATCGAAGCGGGCCGTGATGGCCGCGAATCGGCGATCAACATCACGCTGGGCTAAAGCCAAGTTCAACCAAAAGGGGCGCGTGCCGGATCGGTGCGCGCCCTTTGCTTTTGGCACGACATCTGCAAGACTGTGCCCAGCAGGGGGCGGGCATGGACTATGAACGGCTGATCGATGCGCAGACTTGGGCCTTTATCAAGGCCAGTGAAGACGCTTACCCCCCCGATGCCGCGACATTGTCGATTGCCCAGCAGCGGGCGATCTATGACAAAATGTGCCGCGCTTTTCATCGCGGGTATCCTGAAGGGATCACGGCGCAAGACCGCCCGATTGCGGGGGTGATGTGTCGCGTTTTTGCGGGGTCACCGCCTGCGATCATCTACCTGCACGGCGGCGGGTTTGTGGTCGGTGGCCTTGAAAGCCACGATGA
>CAXNKP010000277.1:0-4132 GCA_964202815.1 Stagnihabitans sp.
CCCTGCCCAACCTTGAAACGAGATATTGTGAATGGTCATCACCGACCCTACCCCACCCCGCCCGCCATAGTTCAGATAGGCCGGCGCAAAGCCCGCGTGCCAATCGTGGCAATGCATCACATCTGGCTTCCATCCATCGCCCGCACCATAGCGCGCGATTTTGGCCGCCACCCAAGACAGGGCAGCAAAGCGCTGCGGATTGTCCCACCAATCGCCCCAAGATCCCGAATGCGCCCCATAAGGCCCACCCTCGCGGTCATAAAGATGCGGGGCGTCAAGGACCAACAGGTCAATCCCGTCCATATGGCCCGACAAAACCCGGCCCTCGCCGCCCCAAAGATCGCCTTCGTACCAGACCTCGTTCCAACCAGCCACACGCTGGCGCAAAGCGCGGTATCCAGGCAACATCACCCGCATTTGCCAGCCAAAGGGGGCCAATGCTGCGGGCAAAGCGCCCACCACATCGGCCAAACCGCCGGTCTTTACAAAAGGCACGCATTCCGAAGCGACCGAGAGAACCCTGCCTTTGATCTGCACCGCACCGTCTCCTTTGCCATGATCCCCGGGCCGGGGGGACGAGGAAAGCCCCCGCCCAAGATTGGGTCAGCCAAGTTTGGCAGCCCTTGCGTTCACCATATCCTGCGTGATGAGCACGATACCGCCTTCACTGCAGCGGAACCACTTAGCATCCTCGTCAGGATCAGCTCCCACCACCAAGCCTTCCGGAATAACCACCCCCCGGTCGATCACGCAGTTCTTCAAACTCGCGTGGCGGTTGACCGTGACATAGGGCAGAACCACAGCATAATCGAGGCTGGAAAAGCTATGGGTACGCGTGCCGGTGAACAGCAAAGAATTGCGCACCTCTGACCCGGAAACGATGCAATCACCCGAGACCAAAGACGAAATCGCAGTGCCACGGCGGCCATCTTCGTTGTGGATGAAACGCGCGGGGGGAACGATTTCGGCATAGGTCCAGATCGGCCAAGCAGTGTCGTAGATATCAAGCTTGGGTTCAAAAGCGGTCAGGTCGATATTGGCCTGCCAAAACGCATCAATTGTGCCAACATCGCGCCAATAGGGTTCCGTCTCGCGGCCAGAAGTCACACAACTGTCAGAAAACTTGTGCGCAATCGCCTTGCCACCCGCCACAACAGCAGGAATCAGATCCATACCGAAATCATGTTGGCTGTTATCATCTTCCATATCGCGGATCAGAAGATCGCGCAAAAAAGCCCAATCAAAGACATAAATCCCCATCGAAGCCATGGCATTGGCCGGATCGCCCGGAATGGTCGGTGGGTCTTTGGGCTTTTCCAAGAAAGAGGTGATGCGCATATTGGCATCCACATGCATCACGCCAAAGGCCGTGGCCTCGGCCTTGGGCACAGTCAGACAGCCAATCGTCACATCGGCCCCGGTGGCGGCATGCTGTTGCAGCATGATTTCGTAATCCATTTTATAGATATGGTCGCCGGCCAGAACGACCACATATTTTATGCCATAGCTGTCGATGATGTCGATATTTTGAGCCACAGCATCGGCAGTGCCGCGGTACCAATTGGTTTCATCCATCCGTTGCGAGGCGGGCAAGATATCCAGGTATTCATTCCGCTCAGCCCGCAAAAACCCCCACCCACGCTGCATATGACGGATCAGCGAGTGCGCCTTGTATTGGGTATCGATTGCCATTTTCCGAATGCCCGAATTCAGCGCATTGGACAAAGCAAAATCGATGATCCGCGTCTTTCCGCCGAAATAAACAGCCGGCTTCGCGCGCCGGTCAGTCAATTCCTTCAGGCGTGACCCACGCCCCCCGGCCAACACAAAGGCCACCGCTTGAGCTGAAAGCCGCGCGTTGGGTTTAGGCTGCATGTCATCCTCCCGAGATGTGCGGTCATTACCGCCTTTTTCGTCAATCGTGCCGGAAATAGATGGTAGAAAGCGGCGGTAACGTCACCATGGCAGATTGAGGCAACCGATTCCACGCCTCAGGCTCAACACTTAGTGTTCCCATATTGCCACGATTTCCTCCTCCATACATCGCGGAATCGGTATTTAGAATTTCCGTCCACCGTCCCGTGGCAGGTAAGCCCAAGCGTATGCGACGTTCAACGGGCGTCATGTTGCAAACCACAGCAATCATAGGATCACCGTCTTTGCCTTTGCGCAACCAAGCATAGGTTGACCCTTCGGCATCATCGGCCTCGATCCACTCAAAGCCTTCATACCGCGAATCGTTGACATAAAGAGACGGATTTTCGCGCAAAACACAGTTCAAATCACGAATCAAACTTTGCACACCTTCATGGGCGGGCAACTCCAACTGATGCCAGTCCAAGCTTTGATTGTGGTTCCACTCTGCGGTTTGGCCGAACTCTTGCCCCATGAACAAAAGCTTTTTGCCCGGATGACCCCACATAAAGCCATAAAATGCCCGCAAATTGGCGAATTTCTCGGCCAGAGTGCCCGGCATTTTGCCAAGCATCGACCCTTTTCCATGCACCACCTCGTCATGGCTGATCGGCAGAACAAAGTTTTCCGACCAGGCATAAGACGAGGCAAAGGTCATCAAATTGTGGTTGAACTTACGAAACAGCGGATCTTTTTTCATGTAAGCAAGAGTGTCGTTCATCCAACCCATGTTCCACTTAAACCCAAAGCCCAAGCCGCCACTGCTCACAGGCCTCGTTACTCCCGGAAAGGTAGATGATTCTTCAGCAACCGTCATAATTCCCGGAACCTGCCCGTAGCATATCGTATTGGTGCGCTGTAAGGCGGCGATCACCTCGTAGTTTTCACGCCCGCCGTCCTTGTTCGGAATCCACTGGCCCGCTTCACGGCTAAAATCGCGATACAGCATCGACGCCACAGCATCGACGCGCATCCCATCAATGTGGTACTCTTCCAGCCAATACAGTGCGTTGGAAATCAGGTAATTCGCCACCTCGCTCCGGCCATAATTATAGATCAGCGTATTCCAATCGGGATGGAAGCCTTGACGCGGATCTTCGTGTTCGTAAAGGGCAGTGCCATCGAAATAGCCCAAGCCGTGGGCATCCGTTGGGAAGTGACCCGGCACCCAATCAATCAAGATTCCGATGCCCTTAAGGTGGGCCGCTTCAACCAAAGCGCGAAATTCCTGGGGCGTGCCGTGGCGGATGGTTGGCGCAAACAACCCCACCGGTTGATAACCCCATGATCCATCAAAAGGATATTCCGAAACCGGCAGCACCTCGATGTGGGTAAAGCCCATATCTGATGCATAATCTACCAATTGCTCGGCCAATTCCAGATAAGACAACATCCGATTGCCAGGCGCGCGTTTCCACGACCCCAGATGCACTTCGTAAATCGTAATGGGCGATTCAAGGGTTTGTTTGGCGTGCCGACTTTCCATCCAATCCTCATCGGCCCAATCGCGCGCAGAGATGTCGCGCACGATACTGGCATTGGCGGGCGGATGTTCAGAGCCAAAGCCCACAGGATCGGCCTTAAGTGGCAATATAACAGTATTGTGCAAACGGATTTCGTATTTGTAGCTACTTCCCTCTTTCAAGCCGGGCATGAAAATCTCCCACACACCCGTGGCACCCCGTAGGCGCATGGGGTGGCGTCGACCGTCCCAAAGATTAAAATCCCCAACAACGGAAACACGCTGCGCATGGGGCGCCCAGACGGCGAAATGCACGCCCCGCGTGCCCTCATGCGTCATCAGATGCGCCCCCAGCACTTTCCACATGCGGCGATGGGTGCCCTCGCCCAACAGATATTCGTCCATCTCGCCCAAAACCGGGCCAAAACGGTAAGCGTCATCAAATTCCCATTCCGTCAGATCAGAGGTGGCGCGCAGACGATAAGGCACAAGTTTGGGCAGAACGGCTTGGAAAAACCCGGCAAAACCCGGCACTGCCCCAGCCTCTACCGGAGTTGCTGATTTTGTCCCCATCAACAGTTGCAGCCTTTGAGCCCCCGGAACATAGACCGTCACCACGAAATCTTTTCCCGCAGGATGCGGGCCCAGCACGTCAAAAGGTGCCCCATGACGCCCCTCTGCGATGGCCAATGCGGCTCCGGGATCGAGAAGAACCTGCGTCATTTATTGTCCTTTGTTTTGCACCTGCAATTATAG
>CAXNKP010000278.1:0-4124 GCA_964202815.1 Stagnihabitans sp.
AAATCATTCACTGTCATAATGCCATGCGCCCCAAGTGCATAAAGCAGCGCCATAGTGCAAATCTGAAAACTTGGCATCCCCTGCGACAGAACAGCAGCCCCCGTGAACCACGGCAGGCCTTCGTAACACAGGCCCACCAGCCCCGGCCCCCACCAGCCCGACCGCTTCATCCGGATCGGTTCCACCGAATAGGCCCAAGCCGCCAGCACGCCCACCACGGTGGCCGCAAAGCCCCAAGTGCCCAGCTGCCAGCCCAAAGCCAAAGACAGGACCGACATGGCCAGCGCAATCCAAAGCCCCCAGCGCCCCGGGATACGGCCCGAGGGGATGGGGCGATGCGGCTCGTTCACCGCATCGACATGCCGGTCACACCAGTCATTGGCCGCCTGCGACATGCCACAGACCACTGGTCCTGCCAGTACCACGCCCAAAACCACCATGGGCCAAGCCCCCCAAGGCGATACCCCGACCGAGGCGATGCCGCACAGATAGGCCCACATGGGCGGGAACCATGTGATGGGTTTGATCAGCTCAAGCATGGCTTTGGGCTGCGGGAAGGTCGGGGGGTGTAAGGCAGGCGATACAGACATGTGTCAACTTTGCCTTACATTTTCGAGTCGATCAAGCCCTGAGTTTCCATCCCCCACAACAAAAAAACGCCCAGAGTTGGGCGCTTTGACGTCGCTTTAGATACTTGGCTTATTCGTCGTCTTTGCTTAGCAAACCAAATTTGCGCAGTTTGACATACAGCGATTGGCGCGACAGGCCCAGCATTTCAGCTGCAGCCACGCGGTTGTTGCGCGTCAGGTCGACCGCCGTTTGAATGCACATCTTTTCCACGACATCCGTGGTTTCGGCCACAATATCCTTCAGTGTCGAAGACCCCACCAAATCCATCACACCGCGCATGCCTTCATCAGTGCCACTGGTGGTGGGGCGGCGCATGAAATCCACGCGGCTGACATCGCGGATCATCAGCCCAAAGCTGGGATTGGGGCGGTCATTCAGATAGGTTGCCGAGATTTCGACGGCAACCTGTCCGTTAAACTCGTTCACGATCTTGGTGGAAAAAATCCGCAAATGCCGGCTGCGCTTGGCATTATCTAGCAAGACCCGCAGGTCCACCGTGCCGCGCGCCAGAAAATCGGCCAAGGACCGGCCGCGCACGTTGGACAGGTGGGTGCTGTCGGTCAGCTTCAAGAAGGAATCATTGCCAAAAGTGATGACGCCATCGCCATCTAAAAACACCACAGCATCGACGCCTTCATGGAACAGCTGTTCAAAGTTTTCGTTGGATTCGCTATGCTTTGTGGGGCTCTGCTCAGTGGCCTCCAGCCGGCACAGCATCAGGCGTTCGCCTGCGGCGCGAAACAGCTTGGGGATCACGCGCAACTTGCGCTGCGATCGGCGGGCAATCAGTTCCACAGGACTGACCGAATCAGCCGAGGCGATGTTGGACAGGCTTTCCAAAAACTCTCCGCGGCGGCGGCCTTCGAATTCTTGGGCAATGGCTGCCCCGATCAGGTCTTGCCGCGACCCGCCCAGCATCACGGCAGCGGCGGCGTTCAGATCGGCGATGCGCCCGTTGTTCATGGCCAGCAAAACCACGGCATCGCGGGTCGCTTCCATCAATACGCGGTAGCGGGTGTCCATCTCGCGCTGGGATTCGTAGTCGCGCTCAAGCGCTATTTGCGCCATGACCAGTTGCTGCTGCATCTCGGCAATCGGACGCATATCGCGGCCGAGCATCAAGATGGATTTATCGGCGCGGATCATGTGCATGGTGTAGCGCACTGGAAATTCCAGCAACGACGCGTCGTGGTGATTGATCTCTGCCGTCACCGAACTGGCGCTGCCTTTTCCAAGCGCGGCAATCCGGTTGCTTAGCTTGTCGTGATTGTCCTCTGACACCAGATCAAAAATCTTCTTGCCCACCCAGGTGTCCAACCGCCCAAAGGCCGGATGATGCGGGTTGACCATGACGGCGATGACGATTTTGTCGGCATTGACCATCAAAGTGATGTCGGATGCCGACGTCAGAACCTCGGACAAAAAGCCCGGATCGATCAGCGGCATCGACATGCCTGCAAGGAAATGCGTGGTATCAGTGTTCACTGGGCTTGCCCATTCTTGCCGCCCACCCGGTTCGCCGGGACAACGGTATGTTACGCGCGCCGAAGCACGCAGGAAGAGTCGAACTTAAGGCCAAGGGCTTCAAGCGCGGCGCAGATGTCGTTCGACGAAAGATCAGCGCCAGTAGCGGCAGCGAGATCCGGTACATTCGGGGTCACGGCACCCCCGACCACAACTGGCATCGGTCGTCCGGACACGGCCTTGATGAACTGAATCGTTTTTGACACCGATTCCAGCTTGTCCTTGGTCGCGACCGATATCAGCACCCCGTCAAATTGCCGCGCTGCCATAAGGCTGCGCAGTTCGTTGTGCGAGGGGGCAATCCTTAGGCAAACCGAAACGCCAAACCGGCGCATTTGCCCCATGGCCACCATCGGCCCGAGGGTGTGTTGTTCGCGGTCGGGAACAATCAACAAAACTGTGCCATGCCCCGTGTCGCCCGCCTGATCGGCCACCCAAGCCGTACCAATCTCGCGCAAGAGGCTTTGCATCCGCCCCACGCCGATCGACACATCCAGCCAAGACATCTGATCGTCGTGCCAAGCCTCGCCCATGCGGCGGGCCGCTTCGGGAATGTACAGATCCGCCAGCGCGGCAGCACTCACGCGCGAGCGCTTCAGTTCGCGCAATAAATCGGCAAAAGCATCTTTCTTGCCTGACAAGGCAGCGGTGATCAGCCCTGACACCACCGGTTCGCGCAGTTCTGAAAAGGTTCTCCAGTTGCGCTCTGCCAGCAACGAAACGACCTGCGACGCGAAATAGATCACCCCCGCACTGTCCGTTGACCCCGCACGCCCTTGATCTTGCGCCTGAATTTCTTGCATCAGTACGGCCTCCCTGTAGGTGGTCCTCTGATCTTGCGGCTGAGTCTGTCAGCACAATCGGGGCCATCCTTGCTGTCGAGTTTCCTTTAGGTTTGCTACGTTGTCAAAGAAAATTGACACTATTTTTGGTAGTTCGAAAGCGTTCAGTTGGCAAGTATCTGTTTTACAATAAGAATATAGTGATATTTCTGCAGCGGAAAGTCGCCGTTCACTTTGATCCCAATCATGGAGTGTCAACCAAAATTGTGTAAGTTTAGGTTGACACATTCGGAATCACGCGGCTAGGATCAGTTTACAGACCTGACCTGTGAAAGCCTGTTGATGACGCAGAATCGATCAGACCAAAACCGCCGCCCCGCGCTTTACACGCCGCAAGAACGCGTGCGGCGCGACCAGACCAAGTGGACACTGGTTCAAGGTATCTTGGCGCCGTTGCAGTTTTTGGCCTTCGCAATCTCGTTGGTTTTGGTGCTGCGCTATATCTACACCGGTGCAGGATACGAGGCGGCAACGATTTCCATCATCGTCAAGACTGGATTCTTATATGTGATCATGATCACCGGCGCCATTTGGGAGAAAGTTGTTTTCGGTCAGTATCTTCTGGCCCCGGCTTTCTACTGGGAGGATATGTTCAGCTTTGCGGTGATCGCCCTGCATACCGCCTATCTCTTTGCCCTTTTTACAGGTTCCTTGGATCATACGGGTCAGATGACCTTGGCCTTGGCGGCCTATGCCACCTATGCCGTCAACGCTGCCCAGTTCATCTTGAAACTACGCGCCGCGCGGTTGGATGCGGCGGTGTCCGCATGAACGCCCCCGCCCCCGCCTTGGGCTGCACCAACACTCCCGTCCTTAAAGAGCGCGGCCAGCGCGAGGTTTTCTGTGGCTTGACGGGAATCATCTGGCTGCACCGCAAGATGCAGGATGCTTTCTTTCTGGTCGTCGGCAGCCGCACCTGCGCCCATTTGTTACAGTCGGCTGCAGGGGTCATGATTTTCGCCGAACCCCGCTTTGGCACCGCGATTCTTGAAGAGAAAGACTTGGCCGGCCTTGCCGATGCCCAAACCGAGCTTGACCGCGAGGTTGATCGCCTTCTGTCGCGCCGCCCTG
Source organism: Stagnihabitans sp. (assembly GCA_964202815.1). Lineage (GTDB taxonomy): Bacteria > Pseudomonadota > Alphaproteobacteria > Rhodobacterales > Rhodobacteraceae > Stagnihabitans. The sequence goes on from CAXNKP010000278.1 coordinate 4,068, forward strand.
ACATTCGCCAGTTGTTTCTGGTGGGCTCTTGCCCCTCTGAGGTCATCAAACTTGACC
>CAXNKP010000279.1:0-4108 GCA_964202815.1 Stagnihabitans sp.
CCGCGCGGCGGAGAAAACCACGCCCAAGCGGTGGAGCGTGAGATTTTGAACACGCGGCAGGGGGTGGGGCTGCTGGATGCCTCGACCCTTGGCAAGTTGATCGTCAAAGGGCCGGATGCGGGGCGCTTTTTGGATATGATGTACACCAACGTCATGTCAAACTTGGGGCTGGGCAAATGCCGCTACGGCTTGATGTGCAACGAAAACGGCTTTTTGTCGGATGACGGCGTGGTCGTGCGCTTGGCCGAGGATGCTTGGCTGTGCCACACCACCACCGGAGGGGCCGACCGCATTCATGCCCATATGGAAGACTGGCTGCAATGCGAATGGTGGGATTGGCAGGTCTATGTCGCCAATGTCACCGAAGAATATGCCCAGATCGCTGTGGCAGGCCCCAAGGCGCGTTCCTTGTTGGAAAAACTGGGCGGGATGGACGTGTCTGCCGACGCTTTGCCCTTTATGACCTTTGCCGATGGCACGTTGGGCGGCTTGCCTGTGCGGGCGTACCGCATCAGTTTCTCTGGCGAATTGTCGTATGAATTGGCGGTTCCGGCAGGCTTCGGTCAGGCGTTGTGGGCCAAGCTGATGGCAGCAGGTGCTGATCTGGGTGTTATGCCCTACGGCACTGAGGCCATGCATATCATGCGGGCCGAAAAGGGCTTTATCATGATCGGAGATGAAACCGACGGCACGGTGATCCCGCAGGATTTGAACCTTGGCTGGGCGATTTCCAAGAAAAAGGCCGATTACTTGGGCAAACGCGGGCAAGAGCGCAGCTATCTTGCCTCGCCCGACCGGTGGACCTTGGCAGGGTTTGAAACGCTTGATGGGTCGGTCATTCCGGATGGGGCCTATATCATCGCCGCAGGGGTGAACGCCAACGGGCAGGGCAACACGCAGGGGCGCGTGACATCAACCTACCACTCACCCACGCTGAAAAAGGGCATCGCTATGGGCCTGATCAAGGGTGGCATGGCGCGGGCGGGTGAGGTGGTGGAGTTTACCAAGCTGGCTGGTTCGCCCGTCAAAGCGCGCATTGTTGATCCGGTGTTTTATGACAAGCAAGGAGCCAAGCAAAATGGCTGATCCCGTGGCCCCTTGGGGCAATGCCAAATTCGACGGCTTCGCCAAAGTGACCGAGATTGGCCCCTTGGGCATGATCACCTTACGCGTCAAGCGCGACGTGGCGGGGCTAGAGCAGGCCTTTACGGCCCTTGGCCTGACCCTGCCCAACCCGCGCCGGATTGTGATTGCAGGCGAAAAGGCCGCAGGCTGGATGAGCCCGGATGAATATCTGCTGGTCATGCCTTACGCTGCGGTGAGCGATGCGCTGGCCAGCCTTGCGACCAGCCTTGCAGGCCAGCATCATCTGGCGGCCAATGTGTCAGACGCCCGCGCGGTGTTTCGCATTCAAGGCGAGAAGGCCGATCAGGTCATCAAGAAAATTTCGCCCGTCGATGTAGATGCCATGGCCGAAGGGGAACTGCGCCGCTCGCGCGCGGCCCAAGTGGCGGCGGCGTTCTGGAAAGATGGGCAGGGGTATACGCTGGTCTGCTTTAGGTCGGTTGCGGGCTATATGATGGGCTTGCTGAGCCATTCGTCCCAGCCGGGGTCTGAGCTGTTCTAACCAAGGTTAGGCCCGAACCCGGCATTGCACTGCGCCTATCTGTGCGCCTTGCCCGAACCACCCTTGACCTTCCCCCCCTGCCACCCCTTATTACGCCTCAAGACCGAAACCCGCGAACCAACAGGAGTAGCCCATGGCTTTCACCCTTCCCGATCTGCCCTATGCCCACGATGCGCTGGCCGCTTTGGGCATGTCCAAAGAAACGCTGGAATTTCACCACGACCTGCACCACAAGGCCTATGTCGACAATGGCAACAAGCTGATTGCTGGCACCGAATGGGAAGCCAAGTCGCTGGAAGATGTTGTCAAAGGCACCTATGCGGCGGGCGCTGTGGCGCAAAGCGGGCTGTTTAACAACGCCTCGCAACACTGGAACCACAACGTGTTTTGGGAAGTCATGGGGCCGGGCGGCAAGGTCATGCCGGGCGCTTTGGAAAAGGCGATTGTCGACTCGTTCGGCTCGGTTGCCAAGTTCAAGGAAGATTTCGCCGCTGCAGGGGCTGGCCAGTTCGGCTCGGGCTGGGCATGGCTGGTCAAAGACGCTTCGGGCGCTTTGAAAGTCACCAAGACCGAAAACGGCGTGAACCCGCTGTGCTTTGGCCAAACCGCCCTTTTGGGCTGCGATGTGTGGGAGCATTCCTACTACATTGATTTCCGCAACAAGCGCCCCGCCTATATCGCCAACTTCCTGGACAAGCTGGTGAACTGGGAAGCTGTGGCCGCCAAGCTTTAGGCCCACCCAAACGCATGACACCATCAAGGCTTGCCGACGCGCTCGGCAAGCCTTTTTCATAAGGTAAGCCCCCACATGACCCAGCCGCAAAAAGGCGTGGCCGCGATTATTCTGGCCTGCAGCATCTGGGGCTTTGCGCCGCTGTATTATCACGCGCTGGCGGAAGTGGGCTCTTTCGAGATGATGGCCCACCGCACGCTGTGGACGGCGGTGATGTTTGGGTTTGTGGCGACCATCACCCACCGCTGGGTTGAGGTGCGCGCCTTGGTCACTGGCCCCGACCGCTGGCGCATTCTGGCCGCGGCGGGGTTTATTGCCTTTAACTGGTATCTCTTCATCTGGGCCATCACCGCCGACCGCGCGGTTGAGGCGTCGCTTGGCTATTACATCTACCCGCTCGTCTCGGCCCTTTTGGGCGTTGTGCTTTTTGGCGAGGCGTTGCGGGGGCTGCAAGCCGTGGCCGTGGGCTTGGCTGCTTTGGCTGTGGCCAGCCTGACATGGGGCCTTGGTGTGGCGCCTTTGGTGGCCTTGGCCTTGGCCGTCAGCTTTGCCTTTTACTCTGCCGCCAAGAAACGCATTGCCGCCTCGGCGATGATCTCGGTTCTGGTCGAGGTGTTGATCATCGCGCCGCCGCTTGTGGCGCTGTTGGTGTGGATGGGATGGACAGGGCAGGGCTGGTTTGGCCGTGATCTATACCACACGGTCCTTTTGCCCTTGGCAGGCCCCCTGAGCGGTGGGCCTTTGATGTTGTTTTCGTATGGTGCGCAGCGCGTCAGGCTTGCCACATCGGGCCTTACCCAATACCTAAATCCAACCCTGCAATTCCTGTCAGCTTGGCTGATCCTGCACGAGGCGGTGACCCTTTGGCACGCGCTGGCCCTTGCGCTCGTCTGGGGTGCTATCGCATGCTACAGCCTTGGCCGCCGCTGATTTGGCCTTTGCCCCAATCCTGCACGCATGCTTCGCATGGTGTGAAACCGTCCAGCTTTGGCCCGCACCCTGTTAGGGGGCACCAAGCGCGTCTTGCGCTGCCATGGCGGCTTGCAGCGCGTCGACCCCGTCTAGCACGGTGAAAAGATCGCGCAGGCTGGCATCGGCAAAGCCTTCGCGGATCACATGATCCATCAAGGCCAGCAACGGTTGCCAATAGCCGTCAACATCAATCACCCAAATCGGTTTGCGGTGCAGGCCGATCTGCGCCCAAGTGATCACCTCAAAGATCTCGTCCAGCGATCCGGCACCGCCGGGCAGCAAGGCTATCGCATCGGCGTTCATGAACATCACCTTTTTGCGTTCATGCATGGTTTCGGTAACGATAAAGGTGGTCAAATCGCGCTTGCCCACTTCTTTGGCCAGCAAATGCGTGGGTATCACCCCAAAGGTTGCAGCCCCTGCGGCTGTAGCTGCCTGCGCCACTTCGCCCATCAGGCCCACATCGCCTGCGCCATAAACCAACCGCCATCCCGCCTTGGCAATAGCGCGCCCGGTGTCGTGGGCGGCTTGGCGATGTGCGGGATTTGTTCCCATTCTGGCACCGCAAAAGACGCAAAGTGACCTTGGATTGGCACTTGATTTGCTTTCTTGGCGCGACATCTGGGAAAAATCTTTCAAAAGCGGTTGCGTTGGGAACGATATCGGGGATTGTGGCGAAAGGAAAGTCGGGCGGATGGCAATCGGCCCGCGACCAAACAGGCTTTGCGGGGGACTAGATGGCGCAGTGGAAAGACGATGACTTGGGCACGAAGCTG
>CAXNKP010000280.1:0-4103 GCA_964202815.1 Stagnihabitans sp.
AACGATATGCACCGCCGCACCTGCCGTACCGAAATGCACATTGGTGCCCGACAGATGCAAATCATGGCGCGTGTCGCGGGCGTGCAGCGTGATGTTGCGCGCAGCGACCGCCAGCATCTCTTCCACCAAGGCACGCGGGAAGCGGATGCGCCCGTCATCGCCCAAAATCGCCCCTGCGCCGGTCAGAATTTCCACCCCCGACGAGGGCGCATTCGACAGGCCGATCACCTCTAGCGCCTCAAGGGCCGAGGCATGGATTTTCGCCATGCCCGCCTCGCTCAGCGGCTTATAGGTGCCTCCGGGCAAACCACCGCGCACGGGGCGCACATCATCGGCCAAGGGCGCTGCCCGCATCGCCACGCGGGCCTGACGCCCGCCCGAACGGCCAGACCGCGCCCGTGCAGGTTCACATATGTCTCCAAGATCGCTCATCGCTTTGCCCTTTCATCTTGGCATAAATACTCTGGGGGTGGGGGGGATAACGCCCGCTTTGCCCCGTGGTTACATCTTCACGCGCGCCGCTTTTGGGTCATACATCGGCACCAAAGAGGCCACGGCCTTGTGCCGCACGCCCGCGACTTCGATTTCATAGCTGCTTGCCAGCACATCCGCCTCGCTTTGGCCTTGGCAGGGCACATAGCCCAACCCAATCGCCCCGCCGAGGTGATGGCCATAGTTACCCGAGGTCACCGGCCCCACGATCTTGCCGTCGCGCACGATGGCTTCGTTGTGAAACAAAAGCGGTTCGGGGTCGGTCAGGCGGAATTGCACCATGCGGCGGTTCAACCCCTCGTCTTGCTTTTTCAGCACGGCATCGCGGCCGATGAAGACGGGCTTTTTGGTGCGCACGGCAAAGCCAAGGCCCGCTTCCAGCACATGGTCTTCGTCGGTGATGTCATGGCCAAAGTGGCGGAAGGCCTTTTCGATCCGGCAGGAATCCAGCGTATGCAGGCCACACAGCGTCATCAGACCCGTGGCATCCAGCGCCTCGAACACATGGGCGGTTTGGTCGGCACTGACGTATAATTCCCAGCCCAATTCGCCCACATAGGTCACGCGGTGCGCGCGCGCCAAACCCATGCCGATTTCGATTTCCTTTGCCGTGCCAAAGGGATGCGCTTCATTGCTAAAGTCGTTGGGCGAGACGGCCTGCATCACCTCGCGCGCTTTGGGGCCCATGACACACAGCACCGATTACGCCGCTGTTATTTCGGTGATCACCGCAAAGGCATCGCCCACATGGCGGCGCATCCACGCCAGATCGCGCTGTAATGTCGCCCCCGGAACCACGGCCAGATAGGCGGTTTCCGACAGGCGCGTCACGGTCAGATCGCTTTCAATCCCGCCGCGTGGGTTCAGCATCTGGGTATAGACAATGCGCCCCACGGGCACATCCATTTCATTGCCGCAGACCTTGTTCAGGAACGCACAAGCATCGCGCCCTTCGACCCTGATCTTGCCAAATGAGGTCATATCAAAAAAGCCGACCCCGTTACGTACGGCCAGATGTTCGGCCTTTTGATTGTCAAACCAGTTCTGCCGCTTCCACGAATACTGATATTCGCGCGCCTGCCCCTCGCGGGCATACCAGTTCGCGCGTTCCCATCCGGCCACTTCGCCAAAGACCGCGCCGCGTGCTTTGAGATGTTCATGCAGCGGCGTGCGCCGCACCCCGCGCGAGGTTTCCATTTGCCGATAAGGGAAGTGGTCGGCATACAGCAGCCCCAAGGTTTCAGAGACACGTTCCTTCAGATACTTACGGTTCTTCTGGAACGGCTGGGCGCGGCGGATGTCCACCTCCCACAAATCGAACGGCGCTTCGCCTTCCACGATCCAATGCGCCAGCGCCATCCCCGCCCCGCCAGACCCTGCAATGCCCACCGAGTTATAGCCTGCCGCAATCCAGTACCCGCCCAGTTCGGGCGCTTCACCCAGATAGTAGCGGTCATCGGGGGTAAAGCTTTCCGGCCCGTTGAAGAACGTATGAATCCCCGCCGTTTGAAACAGCGGCATCCGGTTCATGGCGTCTTCCAAGATCGGTTGGAAATGATCCCAGTCTTCGGGCAAAGTGTCGAACATAAAGTCTTCGCGAATGCCGCCCATGCCCCAAGGCTTGGCTTTGGGTTCAAACGCCCCGATCATCATCTTGCCTGCATCAGACTTGTAATAGGCGCATTCGTCGGGCACGCGCAGCACGGGCAAATGGCCCAATCCCGCGACAGGTTCGGTGATCAGGTAGAAATGCTCGCAGGCATGCAAGGGCAAGGTCACGCCCGATTGTGCGGCAAGATCGCGGCCCCACATGCCGCCGCAGTTCACCACCACATCGGTGGCAATATGGCCGGGCACGCCGTTGGCGTCGATATAATCAACCCCCGTGGCGCGGCCACCGGCTTTGGTCACCCCCGTCACTTTGGTATGTTCAAAAATCTGCGCCCCGCGCATCTTCGCACCTTTGGCCAAGGCCATGGCGATATTGCCCGGATCGCATTGGCCATCTAATGGCAGATGCACGGCCCCCACCACGTCTGATACGTTCAGATGCGGATACATGGCCTTCACCTCTGACGGCGAAATCTCGGTCACATCCACATCAAAAATCCGCGCCACGGTGGCTTGGCGCAAAAGCTCTTCGTGCCGGTGCTGGGTCAGCGCGACCGATATTGACCCCACCTGCCGCATCCCCGTTTCCACACCGGTTTCTGCCGCCAGTTTCACATATAAATCCGCCGAATACTTGGCCAGTCGCGTCATATTGGCCGATCCGCGCAACTGCCCGATCAGCCCCGCCGCATGCCATGTCGTGCCCGAGGTAAGCTGTTTGCGTTCCAGCAGCACCACATCGGTCCAGCCCATTTTGGCCAGATGATAGGCCACCGAACAGCCAGAAACACCGCCACCAATGATCACGGCGCGGGCGGAAGTTGGGATGCTCATTCTTGGGTCTCCGGGATCAGGACAAGTTTGCCGGGGAAGGTTCCAGCGATTAGGTCGGCTTGGGCGCGGGCGATATCGCGCATCGGGTAGGTGTTGGATACAACGGGGCGGATGCGGGCGGTGTTGATCAGGGTGACAAGGCCGCCAAACACCTCACGCGGTTGGTGGGTGGCGCCGTGTAGCGTCAAGTCGTTGAGGTAAATCGTGCGCAGATCGCCCGTCACCATCGGCCCGCCGACAGCCCCCGATGTGGCATAGCGCCCGCCGGGTTTAAGTGCGTCAAGGCGTTCAGAAAAACCATCGCCGCCCACAACATCAATCACCACATCAAAGCTGCGCGCCTTGGGAGCGCTGTCGCGGTCAAGGATCAAGGCCCCGATCCGGCGCAAGGGGGCGGATTTGTTCAGCACGCACTGCGCTGTCACCACCGCCCCGCGCAACAGCGCCAGTTGCACGGCAGCCAACCCAACACCGCCCGAAGCGCCCGTCACCAAGACCCGTTCGCCCACCGCCACATGGGCGCGGGTCAGCAGGTTATGCGCTGTGCCATGCGCGCAGGGCATAGCGCCGATTTCAATGTCCGACAGTGGAGAGGCCGTCACATCATGCAAATGCTTGGCCCGCACCACACAATATTGCGCAAAGGCCCCGTCAAATTCCGATCCGATCGACACAAAGGCCAAGGGGTTTTCTGCCGTAGGTTCGCCCTGATTGGTCGGGCAAATCACCCGCGCGCCCAAGGCCAGCCCCTCAACCCCGTCACCCAAGGCCACAATGCGGCCGCACAGGTCAGACCCTTGGATGCGCGGAAAGGCCATCTCTCCGGCCCAACCCGCACGGCTTTCACGCCCATACCAGCCGATGCGGGTATTGATATCGGTGCGGTTCACACCGGCGGCCAGCACTTGCACCAGCACCTCGCCCTGTGCGGGGCGCGGCACGGGAATATCATCGCGCCACACCAGCGCCTCTGGCCCGCCGTGGCGGGTCAGCTGTGCGCCAGACATGGTGCGCGGCAAGGTCATGCGCGGATCCGCTCATTCTTGGCATCCCACAAAGGTTGATCTTCTTGCACCACAGCGGGATAGCGAGTGCCAAAGATTTCTACCTCGACCGCCGTGCCGGCTATGTTCACTTCGGATTTCAGCATACCCAGGCCGATGCAC
>CAXNKP010000281.1:0-4100 GCA_964202815.1 Stagnihabitans sp.
AATCCATCGGGTTGCCGCGCACCCAGCACATTCCGTTTATGGAAGACGATCCGCCCAAGCCCCGCCCACGCGGCAAGTTGATCTGCCGCCCGCCAAGGCCCGGTTCGGGTTCTGTCACCATGCCCCAGTTGAACCGCTCCGTGTTCATCGGGATGGTGAGGGCCGAGGGCATCTGCACCATCACCGCCCGATCATCGCCGCCCGCTTCCAGCACAAGGATGCGCACAGACGGGTCTTCGCCCAACCGGTAGGCTAGAACACAGCCCGCCGAACCTGCGCCGATGATGATGTAATCGTATGCGCCTTCGTCGCGTGGCGTCATGATACGATCATGTAATACTTCAGCATATCACCCGGTTGTCGCCAAAAGCCGCGAAACCCCTTGGGGATCAAAAAGCTGTCACCAGCCGTGTAAGTGGCTGAGAAGCTTTCATTCTCTACCGTCACTTCCCCCTCTAGCACCACCATAAATTCATCGCAGGGGTAGCTTTCGTAAAACTCGGTATAGCCGCAGGATCGCCAGATACCGGCTTTGACAGCACCTTGTTCGTACCACGCATGGTCCAGCCCCACGGGTTGGCCTGCGATAAGTTCAGCCGTGGCCAAAGGCGCACCGGCGGCGGTTAGAAAACCAGCGGGGCCTTGGGGGGTAAATCGGATGGGATTGGGCATTTTATCAACCTGATTTGATGTCTTGGAAGATGCGGGTCAAGGCGCGTTCTTGCTCTTCGTTCAGGGCCTTGGGGGCCCAAAGGCGGCTGCGCGTTTCGGCATCGGGGTAGATGGCCGGATCGGCCAGAACGGCGGGATCAACAAAGGCGTTGGCAGCCTTGTTGGCAATGGCATAGCGGATGAAGTCTGTGCATTTGGCAATGACCTCGGGCTTCATCAGGAAGTTCAGGAAAGCATGGGCATTGGCCTTGTTGGGCGCATCTTTTGGCACGGCCATAACATCAAACCACAAGGGCGCGCCGGTTTTGGGCACGGCATAAGCCAAGTTCAGGCTAAGACCCGCACTTTCGGCGCGTGCTTTGGCAACAGCATAATCGCCCGACCACGCCATCACGGCGCAAACTTCGCCGTTGGGCAGGCCGTTGAGATAGTTTTCATTGTCAAACGCGCGAACATATTCCCGCATCGGGGCTATCAAAGCGACCGCCTTGTCATAGTCGCCAACATTGGTCGTATCGGGATCAAGGCCCAGATATTTCAGCAAAATTGGGATCAGATCACGCGGGCTGTCATGCAGGCTTAACCCGCAATCGGCCAATTTGGCGGCGTTTTCTGGTTTGAAGATTGTGTCAAGGTTGGTCAAATCGACATCAGGCAACCGCGCTTTGACCAGATCGACGTTATAGGCAAACCCTACCGATCCCCACATGTAGGGCGCGCAGTGGGCAAGGCCCGGATCCCAGGCGTCAAGGATTTTGAGAAGATTAGGGTCAAGGTTCGACCAAAGCGGCAAAAGGCCGCGATCAAGCGTGTCAAACACCCCAGCCTTCACCAGCATCGGCATCGAACGACCCGCGACATCGACCACATCATAGCCGGTAGAGCCTGCCAACAACTTGGCCTCCCCATCCTCGTAAGAGGAATAGGTGTCATAAACCGGAGTGATGCCCGTTTCGGCCTCAAAATCGGCAAGCGCCGTCTCTCCGATGTATTCGGCCCATGAATAGATGTTCACCGATCCTGCCGCCGCGTAGGACGGCCTGACCCAAGGCAGGCTGACTGCCGCGCCCAAGCCTGCCAGTGTTGCTCGTCTGGTGAGTGTCATGTCATTCCCACTTTTGCCCCATTCTCGATCAAGTTTGCCAATGCGCAAGATAGAATGGCAAGTGACAAGTTTTGTGTTAGCGTCACCCAAGGTTAACACTTGCGGGGTGTCATGGTTCGCAAAATGCCATCGCTGACGGCGCTGCGGGCTTTTGAGGCTGTGGCGCGCACTGGCAGCGTTTCGGCCGCCGCTACAGAGTTGAACGTGACCCGTCCGGCGGTGTCCAAGCAAATTGCTTTGCTGGAACAAGACTTCGCCTGTGCGCTTTTTGAGAGAACTGGAAACCGCATTCACCCGACATCGGCGGGTGCTGATCTGTACAACGGGCTGAAAGAGGCATTTGATCTGATCTCGTCTACGGCACTACGTGTTACGCACCGCGCAACGAATGACCAAAAAGTCCGTGTGTTGGTGTGCCGAGATTTTGCGGCAAGTTGGCTTGGGGCGCGCGTTGGGGATTTCTTGGGCGCCAATCCGGGCATATCGGTTGAGATTACGGCCGAAAAAAATGGCACCTTCCGGCTGGAGCAGGATTTTGACTTTCGCATTTTTTATGGTCTCCACGGCCAGCACGCCAAAGGGCCGCTCGTGGAGACGAAACTGTGCCGTTGGATTGATATGCCGGTGTGCACCCAAGCCTTTGCCGAGCGCTATCTTCAACCGGGGCAAACTGAAGAAATCGCCCATCTCATCGACGCCAACTACGACGTTTTGCACGAATGGATGGACTATACAGGCATTGACTTCGGCCCACGCCGCCTGCGCAGCACCTTGTTCAACGAATCTACGCTGCCAATTTCTGTGGCGGTGGCCGGCGGGGGGCTTGCCATTGGGGATAGCTTCCTGACTCTGCCGTTGATCACATTGGGCAAGTTGGTTGTACCATTCAAAGTCGGGTTGGTCAGCGATCAAACCTATTCGCTGTTCACGGGCACCTTCCCCGCCCGAAAGGCCGCTGACCGATTTGAACGGTGGCTGCGAGGGGCGGTGGAAGAGTATCAGTCGCAGGTGCTGGATGTCATCAATCGTCACGGGATTGTGGTCACGAATCGGGTTTGATCTGCGACTTTAGCCAACCGGCCCAGCGCCAACTTATACCAACCTGCGCTGATCAAAACTCATGCGCCCATCCATCCGCGGTGCCCGATAGAGATGATGCGCCCGGGCTGGCCGATCAGGGTGTTTCAGGCATCACAGTAATGACCGACAATCTCGTCGTAGGTTTCGAAGGTGCGGTTGGAGAGCCAGTTATCCCGCATGAATTGCCAGATATTTTCGACTGGATTGAGATCTGGGCACTTGGCTGCCAGAGGGATGATGCTGATAGTATTAGGCTTGAGGAGCGCAGCGGTCATGTGCCACCCGGCCTGATCCATTAATACTAGGGCATGGGCACCCAGCGCGACGGTTCGAGCGATTTTTGCAAGATGCAGGTTCATCGCGTCGGTATTGCACAACGGCAGAACAAGCCCTGCACCCTTGCCCGGGGCCGGGTAGATCGCTCCAAAGATGTAGGACGATGTGGTTCGCTGATCGCACGGTGCGGAGGGGCGTGTTCCTCCCTGCGCCCAGCGGCGCGTCATCTTGTTTTTCTGACCTACGCGCGCCTTGTCCTGAAACCAGATGTCTACCGCAGAGCCGTGCGCGGGGCGGGCGCGAACTTTTTCCAGTTCGGTTGCAAAGCCCGCTTTTTAAACGCCTCCAGCGCTTTGGTGTCTTGCGCATGATGGCGAGGCCGCGCCGTAAGCTTGACATAGCCGAGCGTCTTTAACGCCCGACCCACGGTCGTTTCCTCAAGCAAGAATTTGAGTTCCTTTTAAAGCCAATATGCCAGATAGATCAGCCGCCAACGCACAACCCGACGGATCGAAGAGATCGGACCGCTCTTGATGATCGCCACAGGCGCCTGACGTTGGGCATCATTGAGCTTGGGTCGCCTGCCGGGAGCCTTGTCATCCATCAGCCCATCTGCACCGCGCGCATTGAACCGCACATCCCAGTCGCGCACGATCTGCACACCCACCCCACCGATCCGCGCAGAACCGCTGCGGCTGGCGCCATCGTAGATCTCAGCCAACGCCAGTAGCCTTCAGCTTTGGCTCGCATGCGTCGTTTTACGTGCCAAGCTTCTCAAGGCCGCCCCGTCAAAATCCGCCCACAATCCAATCGCTGCACCCATAATCCTAACTCCTTAACCATTCCATCGTAAGGGGACGCCGTCACTGCAAACGAGCCGGTAATCTTTAGTGCGACCAAAAGACTTCATAGCCTCTAGTCGGCGAATTTCCTTCAATGCCTCACCGACCTGCTTGTTTCGGCGGGC
>CAXNKP010000282.1:0-4068 GCA_964202815.1 Stagnihabitans sp.
AAGAGGTTGAGGCCATCAAAAGGTGCTGCACCTTTAATCGGCGGGCGACCTCCATCACGTTAAAGCTGCCTATCACGTTGGAATCCAGATAAGCGCGGGGGTTTTCAAGGCTGTAACGCACGCCGGCTTGGGCGGCGAGGTGCACGATCACGTCCGGCTGGAAATCGTCGGCCACGCGGTCAAGGGTGGCGTGGTCTTCTAGCAGCGCTTCGGTCGCTGTGAACTGGGGGTGTTGCAGCAAGATCTGGTGGCGGCGCTGTTTAAGGCGGATGTCGTAATAATCTGACATGCCATCATAGCCTTGAACGCGAAAGCCTTCGGCCAAAAGAAGGCGGGCAAGGTGGAAGCCGATGAAGCCGGCTGTTCCGGTGATAAACACTTTGCGCATGGCGGACCTTTGGGTTGCTTTGGTCTTGATTGGCCGATTGCGCCGGCCTTGGCAAGCGTGGCACCCCGGGGCGCTGCCCCGCGCCCCGGGATATTTGGCCAAGTATGAAAGGGGGGTTATTCCACGCCTTCGGGGGGGTCGGCCACGATACGGCCAGAGGTCAGGTCGACCGTGGGGATGACAGCGCGGGTGAAGGGTAACAGCAGGTCGATGCCTGCGCCGGAAATTTCAAGCAGATCGCCTGCGCCGTGGTTGTGGACGGCGCGCACCGTGCCCAAGAGCTTGCCGCCGGGATCGCGCACCTCTAGGCCGATCAGGTCAGCGTGGTAGAATTCGTCATCGGGCAGGCGTGGTAGGCGTTTGCGGTCGGCGTAAAGCGAGACGCCTTTGAGAGCATCAGCTTGGTCTTTTGTCTCGACCCCCGCAACCCGCGCACCTAAGCCCCCTGCCACGGGGCGGGTGAGTTTGATTTTGAAGGAACGGGTGCCGTCCTCGGTCCAAAGGGGCCCGTAGGCTGCGATATCTTCGGGGTCAGCGCAGAAGCTTTTCAGGCGCACTTCGCCTTGCACGCCAAACGCGCCGGAAATCGCCCCGACGCAGACACGATCCGGGCCTTTGGCGTTTGTGCCGTCCTGAGCCATGGCTGCCTCCTAGGGGAAAAGGGCGCCCGATGGGGCGCCCGTTCAGTGTTATTCTTCAGCCGGAGCGGCGGCGGCAGCGGCTTTCTTCTTGGCGCGTTCGGCCATGGCTTTGCCCGGCACGGCCGATTTGGGGTTGGAGCGGACAGTTTTGGGCAAAACGCCTGCGGCTTCCAAAAAGCGCGCAACGCGGTCGGTGGGTTGAGCGCCCTTGGACAGCCAATCCTTGATCCGGTCCAGATCCATCTTGATGCGGTTTTCGTTGTCTTTGGCCAGCATCGGGTCATAGGTGCCCAGCTTTTCCAAGAAGCGGCCATCGCGCGGCATACGGCTGTCGGATGCAACGATGGAATAGTGCGGACGCTTTTTGGAACCGCCACGGGCGAGACGGATTTTCATGGACATGGTGTTTCTCCTTAACATGTCTTGGGGGCAACAGGGGCAAAGCGCCGGAGTTGCGGATTGGCTATTTTTGCAGGTGTTCGTGATGCCTGATGACTTCGGATATGATGAAGCTCAGGAATTTCTTGGCAAATTCGGGGTCAAGGTCGGCGTCAGCGGCCAGCTTTTCCAGCCGTTCAATTTGGCGGGCTTCCCGCGCCGGATCAGACGGAGGCAGATCGTGGGCGGCTTTCAGCTTTCCAACTGCTTGGGTGTGCTTAAAGCGTTCGGCCAAAGTATAGACCAAGATCGCATCCAGCCTGTCGATCGAGGCACGGTGGTCTTTGAGCACCTCTGCGGCGCGGGCGATGAGATCAGCGGTCATGGCGGGCCTCGTTTTGGGACAGCACAGGAGTGACGGTTGGAATTTGAGCAGAAAACTCGTGGGAAGTGGCGAAGGTGAAAGTCATGCTAACCCCCGCAGGTCGTGGCGGATCACCACATCGGTCGGGTCAGAACCTAGGGACTCTGTCATCACCCCGCCCAAACGTTGGCCCAGGGCGATTGAACGGCTGTTGCCGGGGTCGATGTAATTGTCGATATGATCCCAGCCGAAGGTTTGACGCGCCCAAAGCATCACGGCGCGCGCGCCTTCGGCAGCGATGCCGCGCCCTTCGGCCGCATCCGTGACAAACCAGCCAAGTTCGGGTTCGGGATAGCCCTGCGGCTGATAGATGCCCACTTCGCCCAGGTAAGTGCCAGTCGCAGTCTCATCTACCGAAAACGGGCCAAAACCCATCAGTGGCCATTGCCCGACTTCCGAAGCAAAGATGCGCCAAGCCGTCACGGCATCAAACGGCCCACCCTCCCACACAGAACGGGGCGAGGCATAAAAGGCCAGCCTGTGCGCGAAATCGTCATACTGCGGCATGCGCAACGTCAAACGAGCGGTCTGAAGGACCGGCGCAGAGGCATGGGCGATATGCTGGGGGCGGGTGATCATTTCTTTTTGAACATCCCTGACAGGCCCTGTGGCAAACCGCCCATACCGCCCAAACCACGCGGCAGTCCGCCCCCTAAGCCGCCCATGCCCGATTTCATTGCGCGCGCTGCTTCTTCAAGCTGAGCGGGGTCCATGTTTTTTAGGTCTGGCATGCCACCAGCGGCAGCGCCGCCATTGCCCATCATCTGGGCTATGGCCTGCTTCATCATGCCGCCCTTGCCCATTTTCTTCATCATATCGGCCATTTGCTGATGCTGTTTGATCAGCTTGTTCAGCTCTGACACTTCCATCCCCGCGCCTTTGGCAACGCGCTTTTTGCGGCTGGCGGCCAAAAGATCGGGGTTGGCCCGTTCTTTTTTGGTCATCGACTGAATCAGCGCGATCTGGCGTTTGAGCATGCGGTCATCAAAGCCCGCCTTTTCCGCCGCCTTGGCCATGCCGCCCATGCCGGGCAACATCCCCATGATCGACTGCATGCCGCCCATTTTCAGCATCTGTTCCAGCTGCATGCGTAGGTCGTTCATGTTGAACAGACCCTTCTGGAAGCGCCGTGCCATGCGTTCGGATTGCTCGGCTTCAAAGGTCTCGCGGGCTTTTTCGACCAGCGCCACGATGTCGCCCATGCCCAAGATGCGGCCCGCCACGCGGTCGGCTTCAAAGGTTTCCAGCGCGTCCATCTTTTCGCCCATGCCGACAAAGCGGATGGGTTTGCCCGTGATCGCCCGCATCGACAGCGCCGCACCGCCGCGCCCGTCGCCGTCCATCCGCGTCAGCACCACGCCGGTGATGCCGACCTTACCGTCAAACTCTGCCGCCACGTTGACCGCGTCTTGGCCCGTCAGGCCGTCAACCACCAGCAAGGTTTCGCGTGGCTCGGCGATGTCGCGCACCGACTGGATTTCGTCCATCAGCACTTCGTCAATGTGCAAACGGCCCGCCGTATCCAAGAACAGCACATCATAGCCGCCAAAAGCCGCCTGCGTCTTGGCGCGCTTGGCGATTTGCACGGCCGTTTCACCTTTGACGATGGGCAAGCTGTCAACACCGATTTGTCCAGCCAGAATGGCCAATTGCTCCATAGCGGCGGGGCGGTTGGTATCCAACGAGGCCAAAAGGACGCGCTTGTTGTTACGCTCTTTCAAGCGCTTGGCCAGTTTGGCCGTGGTCGTGGTTTTGCCCGACCCTTGCAGACCGACCATCAAAATGGTGGACGGCGGGTTGTCGATCTTGAGCGCATCGGCTGGACCTTCGCCGCCCAGAACTGCAATCAACTCGTCATGCACGATCTTGACGACCTGTTGGCCAGGCGTCACCGATTTGGTCACCGCTTGGCCCGTGGCCCGTGTCTTGACCGCCTTGATGAAATCGCGCGCCACCGACAGCGACACGTCCGCCTCAAGCAAAGCCGTGCGCACTTCGCGCAGGGCGGCGTCGACATCCGCTTCTGACAAAGCGCCCGCCTTGGTCAGACGATCAAAGACGCCACCAAGGCGGTCTGACAGGCTTTCGAACATGGCGCTCTCCTCGATCAATGCCCGAATGGGCGGCGGTGCGGGGCCTAGGCCAAAACGGCAACAGCACCCGTGGGCGCAACGCGCTGACGGATGGCGATCCCGGCTTAAGCCTAGGGACCGGAAGCCTGAAGCCTCCGGGGAATT
>CAXNKP010000283.1:0-4055 GCA_964202815.1 Stagnihabitans sp.
AGTGCAGCTTACGACTGTGAAGCGGCACGAGGCGGACGGGTGGCAGTTGGATTTGGACGCCCTGTCAAACGCCGTCACCCCGCGCACCAAGGTGATCTTCCTATCCAACCCCAACAACCCGACAGGCCAGCTTTTGACCCAAGCTGAATTGCACCAGATCGCGGGCATCGCCGACCGCGTGGGCGCTTGGCTGATCGTGGACGAGGTTTATGCAGGGCTGGAGTGGCAAGGCCCCCGCGCACCCTCGATTGCGGGGATTTATCCGCGCGGGATCACCACAGGGTCAGTATCGAAAGCCTTGGGTTGCAAGGGCTGCGGACGGGCTGGATGATCTGCCGCGATCAGGGAATGATCCGCGATGGGGTGATTTTGCGAGAAAATTCTTCCGAGATCATGAATATCCTAGGCGAACATATCGCAGAAATTGCCCTGCGCCCTGATCGTCTCGCTCCTGCGCTTGAAAAGGCACGGGCCGAAGGCAGGGTCAATCTTGCGATGCTGGACAGTTTTATCGCCAGCCAACCGCGCCTGTCTTGGGTCAAACCGCAGGCGGGGTTGATCGGGCTGGCAAGGTTGCAAGGCGAATTGGCCGAACCCTTTGCGCGGCGCTTGCTGGCGGCACCCTACCGCACCTTTCTATTGCCCGGCACGGCATATGACGAACCGCACCATATCCGCTTGGGCGTAGGCGGCGGGGCCGAGGTGCGTTTAGGCGAAGGCTTAGCGCGGCTGGCGGAGTGTTTGGCGGCGCAGGGTTAGGCCTGCAAAGCCAGCGCCTCGGCCACGGCAAGGTCTGCCATGGCAAGGGCCGCCGCGCGGGTGGTGGCGGCGGCGATAAAGCGGGCGTTGTGGCAAAAGCTGGCCCCTTGCACGCCGCAGGCTTGCTCTAACGCGGCCCCTGTCAACCCCGCCCAAGCGGCGGGCAGATCTGCGCGTTGGGCATAGCCATCTTCACTTTGGCGAATACCCGTCACGCACCAATCTTGCTGGCGCGGATGAACGACAAACAGCAAATGATCGGCCCCCACCTTCACGATGGTCGGGCGAAACGGCATGCCGCTTGGCAGTTCAAGGATGCGGCTGTTTCCCGCGGCGACGATGGCCTGATGCACCACAGCCTCGGCCCGACGTTTGGCGGCGGAATTGGCGATGCGCGCCTCGGTAAAGCTGCGGGCGATGGTGAGGGCCAATTGAAAGCCCGCCTCTTCGGCGGCAGGATCGGTGCTGTCAAAGACCGGTTTAAGCGTTTCAATCAAGCCGGGCAGGGTCATAGACGCCAATGGCCCGGCCTCTGACAGGCTGATCACGCCATTGTCGACCAGATCAACGGGCAAGACGAAGCTTGCATCAAACGAGGCGTGCAGCGCCTCGATATCCTCGGGCGGTACAGCGCTGGCGGTCAGGTAAGCCCGGCCAAAGTGGTGCCATATCAAGCCAAAGGAACTGAAGGGCTGGCCATCGGGGCGCAGGGGTGCGCCGCGCTGATGGTGGTCAAATATCCCCGCCGCCGCATCATAGGCACCGCCCACATCATAGATCAACCGCTCTGGCGCAGGCTTGATCCACTGCGGTGCACGGCTGCGCACAACGTGGGCATTCGGAAACAGCTTGGTCAGGATGACAGACGAGAACACCTCATCCGCGTGAAAGCCACCGGAATGGGTGACAAGATGGACGACGGTCAGGGTAAACGGATCCATTCTGGTCACGCCGCTTGGGCAGCGTGTTTGGCAAACAGCCTCTGCCAATCGGTTACCACGTCTTCGTTCAAGAACAACAAACCAGCCACATCCTCAACCGGCAGACCGTCGGACAACAGCAAAAGAGCGTTGGCCATGCGGGCCTGAACCACATCGGCAGATTTGCTTTGCAAAGCTTTCAGCAGCATCGTGCGATCAGTGTTAGAAAGTAGCATCTGGTCATTCGCCTATTGTTTCGCAGGGCAGGCGTTTGACACAGCTGCCCCCGACAGACAACCGGGGGATAAGGCTGCCTTACAGTTTCTTCAGGCCTTTTGCATATCGAAATTTTAAATTACGCCGCCAGCGCTGGATGGCCAACTAAACCCCTAGGCCGCTGGCTTTTGCTCGACATCGTCGCGCAAAGGCCGAAACGCCCCAATGAACCTCTCCAACGCGTGGGTTTCGCGCGACGGCATGGACATGGGCAACACAAACTTCGGGTCATCCACGTTAGACCGGATTTCCATGCAGCGGGCCATGGACTGGCCCTCTACCGGTGGCACACCAAAATAACCGCGCGCTCGCCCTGTGGCATCAAAAAACCCGCTGAGCTCACCGGCCTGCACGAAACATATTTTTTGAACATGCAGACCCGGCGTCGCCAAACCTGCGCAGATGAAATTCATCATCTCGTCGGATGGTGCCGCGGCCGAACAGATGACCGCATGGATTGCCAAATCCGAGTCCTCGGCAAAGATCCGAAAGATCTCCAGCACTTCAGCCGACAACACTTCGGAACCGACGAAGCATGTGACGCCATTTTGCTGTGCCAGCGCACCGTTCAGCACATTCACCAAATCGAGCACAACATCAGCCGTCGGGGGTTGCGCCTTTAGATCAACCACATCCGTGCCACCCATCAAGCGGCTGTAACTGCTGCGTAAATTGTGACGAAATGCCCCAATTTCCAGCACGCGGGCCTGCCCCGTCGCCGCACCCACCGAGTATCCGAACCCCAGAAACGAGGTGCGCAGGTCGTCCGACAACGGAATGATCATGGTCATCGTGCGGCCCTGCACGCCAGGTTTGGGCAACAAGACGGGCACATCTATCTGCGTTACATTTTCCATATCGCCAGAAAGGGGCTGATGGGCCAACACTGCCGGTTCAAGTTCCTTCAGCTCCACACTGGGTTCAACTGCAGGTTCTTCAGTTGCAAGGACGGGCAGCGACAAAGCCAAACTCACCTCTGGTGACGGCGCAATAAGTTCCGCTTCAACCGCACCTGCGCGTTCAACATAGATCTCAGATGCGAGATAGATCTCAGATGCGAGGCGAGGCACAAAGATACACGTCTCAACCTTAACAGCAAGATCAATACGGGAGGGATCCACCCGCAACAGATCCCAATCCAAATACACAAAGGTTCGAAAATCTTTTGAGGGCATCCGCAAAATCAACCGTTTGATCCACTGATCAAAAGGCGCAAAGTGCTCAATTGCCTCGTAAATCGTCTCAACTCCAATCGACAAGCCAAACGTCGTCATCGACGCCGTATCGCGCCCCGACAGCGTCAGAACTTCGGCGGTCTGTATAACCTTCGAAGACTGTGGGCCCTGTGCCAGTCCTTCTAGCTTTAGGATACTAAAGCGATGATCCAAAAGCACATCAAAATAACTGCCTTCTGGAAGGGCGACGGCTATTTGACCCATCAGGGCGTTGGGGTCATCATCCCGCCAAGGAGCGGCTTGCTGCAAACTGAAATAAACACCTACACGCCGACGGTAGATTGAAATACCGTCGGGGCCTAAGTTTACAAGATCATTGAGAAGTTCCACTGAGAGGCACCGATCCTTACCTGTTCACTGGCCGAAATACGCCCGCTCTTTAACCGCTATTAGAACACTTGCTAGCTTGGCCACCGCGGATCAGGCTAAACACTGACCCGCATGGCATGTTTCACATGACGTCCATACGCTTAAACTCTTCGCGTGTCGCAGCAAACCAACTGCGCAAATCGTCCATACCGGAATAGATGCTCCACATATCTACCTCTAGTTTCTCTGTGATTTTGTCTTCTGACATCTCCAGGGCAGCTTCCAGCGAGACATACCGCTGCTCCATCGGCACCCAAAGTTCAGACATGCAGCGCGGCAAGCGGACAAAGCGAAGGTCGGCTTCCATTTTTATCTTCATCAGGGTTTCGCGCATGCCCAGGGCTTCGAACGTCCCGCCCTGTTCGTTCATGACGACATAAATGCGGCGCACCGGCAGGCTTTCGGACGACCCGAACCGACGCACCAAATCGAACATGTCATCAACGGCGCGACGTTCGGCTTTGCACACTAAAAACACATCAATCGGCGGCGCATT
>CAXNKP010000284.1:0-4055 GCA_964202815.1 Stagnihabitans sp.
GGGCAGGCGGCCCCCCGGCTTGGCCGCATCGCGGCGGTCAGGGGGCTTGCATGACGGTACAACACCTTGCCGGATACACTTTCCACGGCCGCAAAGGCTCTGTGACCAACACTTTTCGCTATAGCGTCGATTATGTGCTCTTGGATGCTGAGGACTTGGGTCCCACCCCAAAACTCTTCTCGCGCAACCGGCCCAATCTCGCGTCCCTGCAAGATACGGACCATGGCGGTGCGCCCGGCAAAGGGCGCGGCGCGCCTTGGCTTCGGCAGGTGCTGGTGGCGCACGGCCTGCCTAGCCCCACACGGGTCCGCCTTCTGGCCCAGCCCCGGCTTTTGGGCCATGTCTTCAACCCCGTGGCCTTTTGGCTTGCCGAGGATGCCACCGGCCTGCGCGCCTTTGTGGCCGAGGTTACCAATACCTTCGGTGACCGCCATTCCTATCTGTGCCACCGCGCCGATCTTGGCCCGATCGGGCCGCAGGACCATCTCACCGCGCAAAAAATCTTCCATGTCTCACCCTTTCAAGCCATCGAGGGCGGCTATACCTTCCGCCTTGATCTGCGCGCCGACCGCTTGAACATCGTTATCACCTATGCCGCGGGCGAGAATGGCCTGATTGCTACGCTGACCGGCCCCTTGCGTCCCTTGACCAATACCAGCATCTTGTGGGCGCTGATCCGTCGTCCCTTCGGGTCGCGCCGCGTTTTGGCTTTGATCCATTGGCAGGCCCTCAAGCTTTGGGCCAAGGGTGCTGTCTTTCGCCCCCGTCCGAAACCCCCGACCTCTGAGGTGTCTTGATGTTCTCTGTCGTGAGTGCCCTTCTGGTTTTTGCGCTGATTTTGGCCTTGGTCTTGCCCCGCGTCACAAGCTTTCGCGCCCAACGTCCTGCCCATTACGCAAACCTTGGACCAAGCTTTGATGCGCGCATTCACCTTTCCGGCCCGATCCTGTGCGAGGGCGTGATCTTCGGCCCCTTCGGCCGC
Organism: Stagnihabitans sp.; assembly: GCA_964202815.1. Lineage (GTDB taxonomy): Bacteria > Pseudomonadota > Alphaproteobacteria > Rhodobacterales > Rhodobacteraceae > Stagnihabitans. Next base: position 983 of record CAXNKP010000284.1, read on the forward strand.
GTTACCTCGCGTTTTGTGGCCGATATGCAGGGCACCTGGCAGGGCAACCAAGGCCGCTTGACCGAAGCCTTCACCTACGATTCTGGCGTGCAGCAGAACCGGGCCTGGGCACTGACGCTTGTGGCCGACGGTACCTTAAGGGCAGAAGCCGAGGATCTGGTTGGCCCAGGCATCGGCCATATTGCCGGAAACGCCGTGCAAATGCGTTACAAAATCCGTTTGCCCGCCGCTTCGGGCGGTCATGTTCTCACTGTGGTCGATTGGATGTATCTCATGCCCAACGGCACTATTATGAACCGCAGCCAGTTTCGCAAGTTTGGCATCAAGGTGGCCGAGCTGGTCGCAACGATGCGCCCTGCCGCCCCGCGATGAGGTTCGCAGGTAAACGCTATTGGCTGGTCGGCGCCTCTGAGGGGCTTGGTCTGGCGCTGGCCGAGCAGATGCACCGTGCCGGGGCAACCGTGATCGTCTCGGCCCGCAATGCCAAGCGACTGGACGAGATCTGCGCCACCCTTCCCGGTGCCATCGCAGCCCCGCTTGATGTCAGCGATAGCGCCGCCGTGGCGGCTGTTGCGGCGCAATTGGGCCCCTTCGACGGGATGGTCTGGCTGGCGGGTGTCTACACCCCCATGCCCGCCCAAGCGCTGGACCCTGCGGCCTTCGAACAGATGTGCGATGTCAATTTCACCGGCTGCGCGCGCGTCTTGGGCGCGGTGGTGCCCGCCATGGTGGCTCAGGGGGCGGGGCATATCGTGCTGACAGGCTCACTGTCAGGCTTTCGCGGATTGCCGGGGGCCATTGGCTATCAGGCAAGCAAAGCCGGCGTGATGGCCTTGGCAGAATGCCTTTACGCCGATCTACGCGGCACGGGCATCAAGGTTCAGGTCGCCAATCCGGGCTTTATCCGCACCCGATTAACTGACAAGAACACCTTCGCCATGCCCTTCCTGATGGAGCCTGGCACCGCCGCCGCCCATATGATGGCCCTGATGGAAACCACAGCGTTCAAGAAAAGCTTCCCCACGGTCTTTTCTTGGCTGTTTCGCCTGTCACAATTCCTGCCCGATTGGGCCTATTACCGCATGTTCGCACCAAAATAATGGCTTGTGCCGCGATTCCGCGGGCCTTGATTACGCGGGCCTTTGCAGGCATGCCATAAAGAATCCGTCCATCCCGCCCGCCTCGGCCCAGTAATCCGGCCGCAGGCGCAGGCCCCGCGCTGTCATCCAAGCCGGATCAATCCCTGCGATCTCTGGTTGCAGCATCACAAGCCCCGGATGCCGCCCCAAAGCAGCGGTAATCTGCCCCTCGCCCTCGTCTTGCAACAGCGAGCAGGTGCAATAAACCAACCGCCCGCCGGGTTTCAGCCAGCCCAAAGCGCGGTCCAGCAGACGGGCCTGCAACGCCACTAAGCCCGCGATATCGGAAGCCTGGCGCAGAAAAGGCAAGTCCGGATGCCGACGGATCGTGCCGGTGGCCGAACAGGGCGCATCCAGCACGATGACGTCATACGGGGCGGGTGGCGTCCATTGCAGCGCATCGGCAGTGACGATCTTGGCCTGCAAACCGGTGCGCGCCAAGTTTTCGTGCAAACGCATCAAACGAGGGCCTGAAATGTCCAGCGCCGTCACCTCTGCCCCGCCATCCGCCAGTTGCAGCGTCTTGCCCCCCGGTGCGGCGCACAGATCCAGCACCGTATGGCCCCGCAGATCGCCCAGCATCCGTACAGCAAGGGCCGCAGCGGCGTCTTGCACCCAAAATGCCCCCTCGGCAAAACCGGGCAAGGCCGAGATTTGTCCCCCCGCCACCATCCGCAGCGACCCGGTCGGTAGCACCTCTGCCCCAGGAATGCTGTCAACCGCCGTGCCGTGACGAAGGGTAAAGTCCACCACCGGTGTGCGCGCATGAACGTCTTCCATCTTGCCCACACAAACCTTGCCATACCGCGCGACCAAGGCCTGCCGCAGCCAGCCCGGCAGCCGCTGCACCGGCCCTACAATCCCAACTGGTGGCGGAAATTTGCGCAAGACGGCGTTGACCAAACCGGCCAAACCCTGCGTGGTCTTATCTCGCCGCGCCAGTTCTACGGCCGAATTCACCACACCATGCGCCGCCCCGCCCTCGGCCAGTTCCGCCACCGCCAGCCGCAAGATGTTCAGCACCGCCAAAGGCGGCTCTTTATGCAGATGGGCGCCCAACATACGGTCAATCGGTTCGGCCTGTCGCAGCACCGCGCTAGCCAATCGCCGCGCCCGCGCCCGATCCCCCGCCGACAGGCCGGCAAAAGGCGCATCGCCCTGCTCGGCCAAGCTGACACCCCTGCTCAAAACCCCGTCCAACAAGTCCAGAACCGCCCGCCGCGCTGTCAAACCCTCTGCCATCTTCCGCCCTTGCTGAAACCTCTCAGCCGCTTATACAGATACCACCCCCTTGCCAAGGAGCACCCATGTCCGACCCAATCGCCAAAGACCTTTCCCCCGCCGCCCAACGTGCCCTAGCCGAGGCCGCCGCCCGCCACAAAGCCGCCGCCCCCACCCCCCACCCACCAGAACTGGGTGGCCCAAAAGGCCCAGAGCCCGTCCGCTACGGAGACTGGGAACGCAAAGGCATCGCCGTCGATTTCTAACCGCGGCTTTTGATGCGGCGATCCAGAATATCCCGGTAAATCGCCAGGTAATCGCCAGCAAGACGGTCCATCTTGTAGCCCTCGCCGATGGCTGCGGCCCCCTTGGCCAACCGTGCCCGCAGGTTCCGGTCCAACATCTGGTCCATCGCTTCGATCAAAGTTTCGACAAAGGCATGATCGTCTTCGATGTGAGGCAGCGTTAATCCCGCTTCCTGACCATCCTGAAGGATCATCTTGCTGATTTCGCCAGTATCGGTGGCGATGGCCGGAATGCCGACCTGCATCGCTTGGATGAGGCAAAGAGGATAGGATTCGCCGCGAAAGCGCGTCGGCACGAGGGCCACATCGCTAAGCCGGTAGATGCCGTGTACCGCGCTGTCAAATCCTAGGAAGTGGATGTCCGGATCCATGCCCGCGATCTCGCGTGCCGTTGTCGTCAAGGGGCCG
>CAXNKP010000285.1:0-4035 GCA_964202815.1 Stagnihabitans sp.
TCGTGATCCGCCTGAACCGCGCGCCGATGCCGAATGCCCGCAGCCACGGCACCCGCACCGATGTGCTGGCGTGTGCCACCTCTCTTAAGGCCACCCATCTGCGAAAGATAAATCCCAAGTTGCTTTTGTGGATGTCGCCCAAACGCAAGCGACTGTCTTGGGCCATGGCAAGTCGCAAAGGCTTTGCCCTGCCAGCACTTGATACTTACCTGCGGCTTACGGCGCAGATGAGTGCCCCCCCCACCACCGGCCTGATGATGATCGACCTATTGGTAAGCTCTCATGCCACAAAGATAACCCTTTACGGCTTTGACTTCTTCGCCTCGCTGTCCCTTTCAGGCCGTCGCACAGCGGCCCAAGTGCCTCATAACTTCCAAGCCGAACGCGCCTATGTCACAGCACTTTTGGCCCGCGACAGCCGGATTTGCTTGGCAAACCCCTCCGCCTTAACGAAATAACCCGCGCTTGGGCGGAGTTTGCTGCCCACAGGCCAATAGGCCCTTTCGCCGCGCAGCAACCTGCGCTAAGGCCCTCGCTGTCTTGCTGACTGACTGTCTTGACGTAAAGGAGAACCCCGATGGGCTATAAGGTCGTCGTCGCGGGTGCCACGGGCAACGTGGGCCGCGAAATGCTGAACATCCTCGCCGAGCGCGAGTTCCCTGTGGACGAGATTGCCGCGCTGGCATCGCGAAAATCTTTGGGCACCGAGATCAGCTTTGGCGAGAAAACCGTCAAGACCAAGGATCTGGATACCTTTGATTTCACCGGCTGGGACATTGCTTTGTTCGCCATAGGGTCGGACGCGACCAAGATCTACGCCCCCAAGGCGGCGGCGGCGGGTTGCATCGTGATCGACAATTCCTCGCTGTACCGCTATGATCCGAAAATCCCGCTGATCGTGCCTGAAGTGAATGCCGATCAGATTTTCATGTATAAAAACAAGAACATCATCGCCAACCCCAACTGCTCGACAGCGCAGATGGTCGTGGCGTTGAAGCCCTTGCACGACCGCGCACGCATCAAGCGGGTGGTGGTGTCAACCTATCAGTCGGTGTCGGGTGCCGGCAAAGAAGGCATTGACGAGCTTTGGAACCAGACCAAGGGCATCTATGTGCCCGGGCAAGAAGTGGCCCCGTCGAAATTCCCCCGCCAAATCGCCTTTAACGTGATCCCGCAGATTGATGTCTTTCTGGATGACGGCTTTACCAAAGAAGAATGGAAAATGGTGGCCGAGACGAAAAAGATCCTTGATCCCAAGATCAAAGTCACCGCCACCTGCGTGCGGGTGCCCGTGTTTGTTGGCCATTCAGAATCCATCAACATCGAGTTTGAAGAGCCGCTAGATTGGCAAGAGGCGCAAGACATCCTGCGCGAGGCCCCCGGCGTGCTTTTGGTCGATAAACGCGAGCCGGGCGGTTACATCACCCCCATCGAATGCGTAGGCGAATATGCAACCTATGTCAGCCGCGTGCGGCAGGATTCCACCATCGAAAACGGCATCTCGCTGTGGTGCGTGTCGGACAACCTGCGAAAGGGCGCTGCGCTCAACGCCGTGCAGATTGCCGAGGTGCTGGGAAATAAGGTGCTGAAAAAGGGCTAATCTAACACGCCCTCGCCCTCAAAAGCCCCGCGCCACCCGCGGGGCTTTTCTTTTTTCCTCCCACCTTCATCTTGGCAAAAATACTCCGGAGGGATGCGGGGAGACGGCCCCACGCTGGGTCAGGTGGGCCGTCTGTCCGCTGGGGTTACGCCCCGGCAGCCTTTAGCGCGGCTTCCAGATCTTGCGCTTGCTCACAAGTCCCGCACAGCGCCTGCAGCTTTGCAAGGTTGGCCTTGGCTTCATCCAGCTTACCCGTCGTGATGAACAACTCGCCTTGATATTCCAGCGCGCCCAAATGGTCGGGGTTGATCGACAGCACGGTCAGATAAGCGGCATCGCTGTCCTCTAGCTGGCCCAGCTTGCGATAGGTAAAGCCCAGCAGGTTCCAAGCATCGGCGTTTTTGGCATCAGCCTTGGTCAGGGCGATCAGGTTTGGCAGGGCTGCCACAAAATTCCCCTCGTCCACCATCGCCTTAGCCTCTGCATAAGATGCCGCGGCTGTTGCGCTTGATCCGTCCGAGGTGCCAGCCGCCAGTGCGGGCACAGCCAGAAAGGTGGAAAGGGCCATCAGTGCGGCCAGAAAACTGCTGAAGATATAGATCATAGACGTGCTCCGGTTTAAATGTATTGCCGTTCTACGCCATAGCTTGGCGTTTCCGTCGTAACACTTGCGTGAAAAAATCACGCCAACCCCTCTGCCTGCAGCACTTGCTGGATCGAGGTGGCACATTTGTCAACGATTTCCGTCAGTTCCGCGTCAGTGCAATTGTAAGGCGGCGACAAGATCACGATATCGCCATGCACCCCGTCGACATTTCCGCCGACCGGATAGCAGATCAGCCCGTTTTCCATCGCCTGCGCGCGCACCTTCGGGTGCAACTGGCGGGATGCGTCAAAGGGGGCCTTGGTGGCGCGGTCGGCCACCAGTTCGGCGCAGATGAAATGGCCGCGCCCGCGAATGTCACCAATCGCCTCTACTCCCGCCAGCGCGTCCGCCATCCATCCCATGATCCGGTCGCCATTGGCAGCCACCCGCGCCAGCAATCCCTCGCGCGCGATGATCTTTTGCACCGCAACCCCAGCGGCACAGGCGGCGGTGTGGCCGGTGAACGTGTGGCCCGTACCAAAAGCGCCGTCCTTGGCGCGGATCACCTCCCACACCTTGGTGGTGCAGATGGCGGCGCCCAGCGGCACATAGCCCGCGGCCAGCCCTTTGGCGACTGACATGATATCAGGTTCAACCCCGTCATAGGCCAAGGCGCGCCACGTGCCCGTGCGCCCCGCGCCGCACATCACCTCGTCCGAGATCATAAGCACGCCGTATTTGGTGCAAATCTCGCGCACAAGTTTGGCGTAGCCATCGGGGGCGGGCACGCACCCACCCGCCGCCCCAACCACCGGTTCAAACACAAAGGCTGCGATGGTTTGTGGCCCTTCGCGCAGAATGGCCGCTTCCAGCTCTGCCGCGCAGGCGGCCCCCACCGTGGCCGCATCTGCCCCCGCCACCGGCCGATAAGCATTCACCGGCGACAGTTTGATCGAGGAGATAAAGGCCCCTTCATAAGCCGCCGTGCGTTCGGCAAAACCCGAAAGGCCCAGTGCGCCCAGTGTGTTGCCATGCCACGACCGCTGCCGCGAGATGAACTTGCGCCGCGATTTCTGGCCGTTCGCGGTGTGATACTGCAACGCGATCTTCAGACAGCTTTCCACCGCTTCAGACCCGCTTGTGACATAGACCATTTCGCGCAGGGTGCCCCCGCATTGGGCGCGAATGATCTCGGTCAGTTCTTCCAGCGCGTCGGTGGTGAAATTGTAGCGGTAGGCGTGGGCGATGTCAGACATCTGCCCTGCGACGGCGGCGTTCACCTCGTCATTGGCATGGCCCAAGCAATAAACGGCAGGCCCACCCGATCCGTCGATATAGGCCTTGCCCGTGGCATCCCACAGATAACTGCCCTTGGCGCGCACAACGCGCGGCAGTTCGGCGGTAGATTTCAGCGGTTCGGGCGATGTGGCGGCCATGGCAAACTCCAACTTTGCTGCACTGTGTCAGCGCCACTGCGCCACAGCAAGGCCCCTGCCCCTTAGAACCGCGCCTTACGGATGACTTGGGCATCTGTCACGTTGATCAAGCCGATATGCCGTTCAACCACGCCAAAGGCGGCGTCCAGCAAAGCCTCTAGCCGTTCGGGGGCAATCAGGCAGATCACGGCCACCATGCCAGCACGGCCAAGTTGGCCCTCGGCACTCCACCGGCCAGACTGACCCGCGCCGCCCAAGACGGGCAGCACGGTAAAGCCCTTGACCCCCGCTGCCATCAAAGCCGCCGTCAAACGGCTTTCCATCGGCGCTTCAATCAAGATTTCTACCCGTTTGGCGGCATATGTCTGCATGTTTCAGCCCCCCAGAATTGCTTCAGCCACAGCCAGATAGGC
>CAXNKP010000286.1:0-4035 GCA_964202815.1 Stagnihabitans sp.
CGGTCTGGCTAGAGTTTTCATCCAGCACATTGCGCAGGTTGCCAAAGCGGGTCTTCAGGCTCATCACCCGACCTTCGCGCAGGCTGTCGATCGGCGGGTTGGTGACTTGGCTGAAGTTTTGCCGGAAGAAATGGCTAAGCGGGCGATAGACAGTCGATAAAACCGCCGCCGGCGTGTCATCACCCATCGAGGCGATCATTTCCTTGCCGTCTTCGGCCATGGGAACCAGAACCTGTTCCAGTTCTTCCAGCGTATAGCCCGCCGCAATCTGGCGGCGGCGCAGGTCGGCGCCGATAAAGGTCGGCTCTTCGGGCACTTCGCGCAGCAGGGCGTTCAGGTCGACAATCTTTTCCATCCAGTCGCCATACGGCTGGGCAGAGGCCAGTTTGTCTTTGATTTCGACATCATGGAACAGACGGCCTTCTTGCATATCGACGGCAATCATCTGCCCCGGCCCCAAAGCGCCCTTTTCGCGCACAGTGGCCTCGTCCACCGGCACCATCCCGGCTTCAGACCCGGCGATCAGCAAGCCGTCGCCCGTGATGACATAGCGCATCGGGCGCAGGCCGTTGCGATCAAGCCCGCCGCAGACCCAGCGGCCATCGGTCATCGCCAAAGCGGCAGGGCCATCCCATGGTTCGATGACAGAGTTGCAATAGGAATACATATCCGCCCAAGCTTTTGGCATATTGGCGGTCTGCTTGCTCCACGCTTCGGGCACCAGCATGGTTTTGGCCATGGGAGCGTTGCGGCCCGACCGGACCAGCACCTCAAACACCGCATCCAGCGCGCCGGAATCCGATGTGCCGCCGGGGATGATCGGCTTGATGTCTTCGGCCATATCGCCAAACGCGCCCGAGGCCATGCGGATCTCGTGGCTTTTCATCCAGTTGACGTTGCCTTTCAGCGTGTTGATCTCACCGTTATGGGCCAGCATCCGGAAGGGTTGGGCCAGCCACCACTGCGGGAAGGTGTTGGTGGAATAGCGCTGGTGGTAGATGGCAAAGGCCGATTCAAAGCGCTCGTCCATCAGGTCGGGGTAGAAGGTTGCCACCTGTTCGGCCAGCATCATCCCTTTGTAGATGATGGAACGGCACGACAGAGAGCACAGATAAATGCCCTGTATCCCCGCCTTGGTTGCAGCTTTTTCGATGCGGCGGCGGATGATGTACAATTCGCGTTCAAACTGCTCGGCATCCGCGCCATTTTCGCAGCGGATCAGGATTTGTTCGATCTCTGGCCGTGTTGCCAGCGCCTTTTCACCCAGAACCGAGATGTCAGAAGGCACATGACGCCAGCCATAGATATAGTGGCCCATCCGCAGCACTTCGGTTTCCACGATAGTCCGACAGGCTTCCTGCGCGCCAAAATCGGTACGGGGCAGGAAGACTTGGCCCACGGCGATCAGTTTGGTGGTGTCAGGTTCGTGCCCTGTGCGGCGGACTTGGTCGTAAAAGAACTTGACCGGGATCTGCACATGAATGCCCGCCCCGTCACCGGTTTTGCCATCGGCATCGACAGCGCCACGGTGCCAGACGGCTTTAAGCGCGCTGATCCCGTTTTCCACCACCTTGCGCGAAGGTTTGCCCGAAATGGCAACAACCAACCCCACACCGCAAGACGAATGTTCGTCTTCGGCTTTGTACAGGCTGTTGGCATCCATCCATGCACGCTTGGCCTCTTCGGCCGCAACCCAAGCTTCGTCATATTTGGTCATGATCAAGACCCTCCGAGAGATTTTGCAACGCTGTGGGGCAGACCCAATGACGACATCTGACCATCACATTCAAACAGCGGTAAGGTTGAGGCGAAGCCGGGTTTGCCCGGGGTGATGAATTTGACGGGCGGCGTGTCAGACGGGGCCCACGTGCCATCCTCCAACTCCCAATCAGAATGACCGGAAAAGAAAGTCCGCCACTCTTCCGAGATATATTCATGCCCTTTAGAATGCCGCAGAACGGTGCCTTTGTCGTCAGTTTGGGTATATTCGTATTCGGACTGTTTCAGGATCACGCCATCAATCATGGTACTTTCGCCTGTCAGCTTATCAAAACCGCGGACAGTCGTGCGTTCCCCGTTGTCTTTGCTAAGCGAAAAGTCAAACGTATCCAGTCCCGTGGCCAGCAGCTCGGAGAAAGAGGCCGGATCGCGCGGCATTGGGTCCAACACCTCTTTGGTGCCGGGGTTGAGATCATAGCTTTCCAGCCATTGCGTTTCACGATCGATCTTGGACAGAAAGAAGGGGCCTTCTCCGCCATAATCGGCGCGCCACTGATCACCCGCCGCGTCTGCCTCGCAGGTGTAGAAATGCGACACCATGCAGGCGCGCGATTGCACCGTCAGATAGGCGGTGCAGCCTGCGGGAGGGGTAAATGTCGCGCCGTAGGCTGGGGCCGTCAAAAGGATCAGTGGCATAACAAGACGCTTCATGGGGAACTCCATCCGGGTGTTCAGGAATACGGGCTTATTCTGCGGCCACAGCAGAGGATTGGGCCAGATAAGACAGGATCGAGTCTGCCGCCTCGCGCCCATCGCGAATGGCCCACACAACCAAAGAGGCACCGCGCACGATATCACCTGCGGCATAGACGCCGGGCAAGTTGGTGGCGTGGTTGCGAAAGTCGGCCTTGATCGTACCCCAACGGGTCACAGCCAGTTCCGGCACGCCCCAAAGCGCTTGCAGGTCTTCGGGTTCAAACCCCAAGGCTTGCACCACCAAATCGGCGGGTTCGGTGTAATCGGCATCCTCGATAACCTCGGGCACTTGCCGCCCCGTGGCATCGGGCGCGCCAAGGCGCATCTTTTGCACGATCACGCCATCCACCACAGCCCCACCGGTGAAGCCTTTGGGCGCAGAAAGCCAAACGAAATCCACGCCCTCTTCTTCGGCGTTTTGCACTTCGCGTTGGCTGCCGGGCATATTGGCCTTATCGCGGCGATACAGACACTTGACTGATGTCGCCCCCTGCCGGATGGCCGTGCGCACACAATCCATCGCCGTGTCGCCGCCACCTATGACGACCACGCGCTTGCCTTGGGCGTTCAATTCGCCCGAGTCGAATTCTGCCACATCATCGCCAAAACTTTTGCGGTTCGATGCCGTCAGATAATCCAGCGCCTTGACCACACCCTGCGCGCCCACCCCGGGGGCGGCTATGTCGCGCGATTTGTAAACGCCTGTGGCGATCAGTACGGCGTCATGGCGACCACGGATGGCGTCAAACGACACATCCTCGCCCACACGGCAGTTCAGCACGAACTGCACACCGGCATCTTCCAACTGGGCGATGCGCTGCATCACCACGGGCTTTTCCAGCTTAAAGCCGGGGATGCCATAGGTCAGCAGGCCACCGGCGCGGTCGTAGCGGTCATATACAGTTACCTGTACCCCCGCGCGCCGCAGCACATCGGCAGCAGCCAAGCCACCTGGACCGGCACCGATGATACCAACCGATTCACCGCGTTCGGCGCCGGGCTTGATGGGGGTGACCCAGCCGTTTTCCCATGCCAGATCGGTCAAATACTTTTCCACAGCACCAATTGTCACGGTGCCGTGGCCTGATTGCAATAAATCCTACAATTAGGTCAGTAAAGCTGCCTTTTATTCCATCCGCACCCCAAGTATCCCTTGCGCGCGTAGTATATGGCGGAGGGTGAACATGGCCGGGCAGAAGATGCTGAAATTTGTCACGCTGGACAAAGAGATGCCGCCAAAACGCGATGCCGCCGCGCGCTCGCAGGATTTCGACGAAATCTACCGCGATTTTGCCGCCGCCAAGGCCACCGAACAGGCCAGCCGTTGCAGCCAATGTGGCGTGCCCTATTGCCAGACCCATTGCCCCTTGCACAACAACATCCCCGATTGGCTGCGCCTGACCGCCGAGGGCCGTCTGGAAGATGCTTATGATCTGTCGCAGGCCACCAACACTTTTCCCGAAATCTGCGGCCGCATCTGCCCGCAGGACCGGCTCTGCGAAGGCAATTGCGTGATAGAAAACTCGGGCCATGGCACGGTGACCATCGGCGCGGTCGAGA
>CAXNKP010000287.1:0-4028 GCA_964202815.1 Stagnihabitans sp.
ATGCCCGCGCAAGACATCTGATTGACGCTTGCGGCATTGCTCTTCAAGCCAAAGATTGAACGCCTCCCAAGTTGCAAAATGAGGGATGGGCACCATGAAGTTGCGCCGGGCATACCCGACCAGACCCTCATCCTTGCGGTTCAGCAGGCGTTCGATCACCTTGTCGTCCATCTCGGCCAACAGCTTGTTGCGGGCGTCGCGTTTGGCCTCGTCGATCTCAGTCGCGAAGGTGGCCTGGAGGGCGTCGAAGGCGGCGTTGATCTCATCATTGGTGCGGCATGACTGCACGATATCCAGGATACGGCGTTCGATATCGACCCCGGACTCGATGGCCCCCAGCACCTCATCGGATGAGCCGAACACGCCGTCGAACAGCTTGATGAGATCGGCAATGCAAAAGTGGTCCATGGAAGTGGCGTGATAATCTCGCTGCGGGCAATGTAAAATGTTGCCACTTTGGCCTTTTCTGGTTGCAGGGAGGGCGGGAGATTTTAGTCGTGGATTTATATTTGAAGGTCCGTCTCGCGCGTCGGGGCGGTATGAGCGAACGGGAGGCCGCTGGCCATTTCGGGATTTCGCGGGCGAGCGTGAAGAAGATGATGATGTTTTCGGTCCCGCCGGGGTATCAGCGAACGGCGCAGATCAAGCGGCCCAAACTTGATGGCTTCACCGGCTTCATCGACCAATGGATGCAAGACGATCTGAGCCGTCCCCGCAAACAGCGGCACACCGCCAAGCGCATTTTTGAGCGTCTGCGGGATGAGCACCAATTCCAAGGGGGCTATTCGACGGTCAAGAACTATGTCCGGGAACATGGGCGCCGCAGTCGGGAGATGTTTGTGCCGCTGTCGCATTCCCCCGGCCACGCCCAAGCTGATTTTGGTGAGGCAATGGTTGTGATCGGCGGTGTTGAACAGAAGGCATATTTCTTTGCGCTAGATCTGCCCTACAGCGATGCGTGCTTTGTGCGTGCTTATCCTGCAGCGGTCTCCGAGGCTTGGGTTGATGGCCATGTTCATGCCTTTGCATTCTTCGGCCGTGTTCCGCAGTCGGTTCTTTATGACAACGATCGATGCTTGGTCGCGAAGATCTTGCCGGACGGTTCGCGCAAGCGGACCAAGCTGTTCAGCGGGTTCCTGTCGCATTACTTCATCCATGATCGCTATGGTCGCCCGGGCAAGGGCAACGATAAAGGCGCTGTTGAGGGTCTGGTCGGGTATGCCCGGCGCAACTTCATGGTGCCCATCCCTCATTTTGCAACTTGGGAGGCGTTCAATCTTTGGCTTGAAGAGCAATGCCGCAAGCGTCAATCAGATGTCTTGCGCGGGCATGGCGACAGCATCGGGCAACGTCTGGCCCGTGACCTTGATGCCATGATGGATCTGCCCGCTTGTCCGTTTGACGCCTGTGATCAGGCCACTGGCCAGGTGAACTCGCAATCCTTGGTGCGTTACAAAACCAACGATTACTCGGTTCCAGTCGCCTATGGTCATCGTGACGTGTGGCTTCGTGGCTATGTCGATCAGGTTGTCATTGGCTGTGGCGGAGATGTGATTGCCCGCCACCCCCGGTGCTGGGATCGGGAGGATATGGTCTTTGATCCTGTCCATTATCTGCCGCTGCTTGAGCAAAAGATCGGTGCTTTGGATCAGGCCGCCCCATTGGCGGGATGGGATCTGCCAGAGGAATTTGCGACCCTGCGCCGCTTGATGGAAGCCCGCATGATCAAGGCGGGTCGGCGCGAGTATGTGCAGGTCTTGCGGCTCTTGGAGACATTCGAGATGGCGGACCTGCAGGTTGCCGTTAAAAATGCGCTGCGCCTCGGTGCGATTGGCTTTGACGCCGTCAAACACCTCGTGCTGTGCCAGATCGAGAAACGGCCGCCCAAATTGGATCTGGATGTCTACCCTTATCTGCCAAAGGCTAATGTGGGCACGACGTCAGCGGCCAGCTACATGTCCCTGATGCAGCGGGGCAAGGCTGCATGACACAAGCCCCGCAAATCTTACTGGATCACCGGCTCAAATCTCTCCGCCTGCCAACGGTGCTGCGAGAATATGACAAACTGGCCCGCCAATGCGCCACAGAGGGGCAGGATCATGTCCAGTTCCTTGCCCGCTTGGTTGAATTGGAAATGATCGACCGTGAACGGCGGATGATCGAACGGCGCATCAAGGCTGCCAAGTTCCCGGCCGTCAAAAGCCTGGACAGCTTCGACTTCAAGGCGATCCCTGCCTTGAACAAGATGCAGGTGCTGGAGTTGGCGCGTTGCGAATGGATTGACCGGCGTGAGAATGTCATCGCACTCGGCCCTTCCGGCACCGGCAAAACGCATGTCGCCTTGGGCCTTGGCCTGTCAGCATGCCAGAAAGGCCTGTCCGTTGGCTTTGTCACCGCCGCCGCACTCGTCCATGAGCTGATGGAGGCCAGAGACGAACGCAGACTGCTACGGCTTCAAAAGCAGATGGTGGGTTACAAGCTGCTCATCATCGACGAACTGGGCTTTGTGCCGCTGAGCAAAACCGGGGCCGAGCTGCTGTTCGAGTTGATCTCCCAGCGCTATGAGCGCGGCTCCACACTGATCACCAGCAACCTACCATTCGACGAATGGACCGAAACATTTGGGTCCGAGCGTCTCACCGGGGCACTCCTCGACCGTCTGACCCACCACGTCAACATCTTGGAGATGAATGGCGAAAGCTACCGCCTTGGACAAAGTAAGGCGCGTCAGGCAACGCCCAAAACCTAAATCACAATCAGCACAGATTGGCCCTGACGGGCCAAAGCATCCGGGCAACCGCCAGCTATATAACAAGCGCGGTCGCCCGGATGCTGGCGCTCGTCTATACGCTGATTATCCCAACCCCAAAGTGGCAACATTTTGCGCTGCCCTTTGGCTCACTTTTACTCTGCCGTTGACACTTGAACTTCTGCTCCAGCAGTTGGTGGATTCGGGCCTCGGCCTGGTTCTTGCGGTTCAGGAAGTTGATGACGGTGACATCGATCTTCTGACCATAGCGGTGGCAGCGACCGATCCGTTGTTCCACCCGCTGGGGGTTCCACGGCAAGTCGTAGTTGATCAGCAACGAACAGAACTGGAGGTTGATCCCCTCCGCCCCGGATTCCGTGGCGATCAGGATGGTGCGGTCGTTGCGGAAGGCATCCACGATGGCCGCTTTCATATCGGCGGTCTTGGACCCGGATGCGGCCTCTGTGCCCCTGTGCTGGGCCACCCATGCCTTATAGACAGCATTACTATCCTTGTCCGAGTTGGACCCGTTCAGCACCACTGTCTGGCCCTGGAAGCCGTGGTTCTCCAGGATGTCACGGAGGTAGGTCTGGGTCCGAACGGATTCGGTGAAGATCACTGCCTTACGTTGGCCACCCTTGGCGACGATCTCATCCAGCACACCGGGGAGGCAGTCCAGCAGGGCACGACCCTTGGCATTGTCGGCGATCCGGATGGCCAGGTCGCGGTAGCGGGTGAGTTCGGTGATCTCGGCCTGGAGCTTCTTGGGATCGACGGCATCCACATCATCGTCGGAGTGATCCTCGACGGCATCCGCTTCTGCTGCACTACCAGCGTCCCGCCACTCCTCGGCCTGTTCGGCAAACCCGTCCACATCGTCCAGGGTCTGGTCATCGACAACGCGGCGGGATTCGAGACGACGGACCATCTTGTCGAGCGTCTGTGCCACCGCAAACGAAGACGACCCGAGAATCTTCCGCAACATTAGCGTAACGAGGTGGCGACCGTTCTGACCCAGAGCGATGGTGTCGGTGCGTTGCAGGTAAGCCGACATCAGGTCGTAGAGGTCAGTCTCCAGCCGGTCGGGTGTGAAGTCGAAGGTCTTGGGGTGCCGGTTAGTATAGTTGATCAGACCGATCTTCTGGACCTGACGGCGGAGGGTTCGCTTGCAGATCGGTTCCAGACGACGTGCCAGAAGAGCTTGGGATGCCACCTCTTCCCGCCCTCCGAACTCGGCCCGGAACGCCTGCTCAGACCCGAAGTAGGTGTCATCGATGAT
>CAXNKP010000288.1:0-4020 GCA_964202815.1 Stagnihabitans sp.
GGGCCTTGTCAGGCGGGCCTGCAGGATAGCGCCAGCGCAAGCCCGCATCGGCCAAGCGGGCCAGACGGGTGGCGGGGGTTTCGCCTGCGGCGATTTCCGAAGGGTATTCATAGCGCAATTCGTCCAGCGAAAAGGACAATGTGGCGGCATGGGTGCCTGCCCGTTCAACAGCCCCCTCATAGCCGCGAAAAAGCCGCAGCATCTCAGGCCCCGAACGCAGGCGGTTTTCGCCATGAGGGGCGGCATCCAGCCCCAAAGCGTCAATCCGTTTGCCCAAGCGGATGGCGGTCAGCACATCCGCCAGCTTGCGCCGCGCGCCGTGGTGCATGAGCGGCATGGCCGAGGCGATGGTGGGGATGCGTAAGTCAGCGGCAAGCTGAGTTAGGGCGGCAAAGCGCACGCTATCTTGCCCGTCATACCCCGGCGCCATCAGCAGATAACACGCCGCCCCAAAGCGGCGCGTCAGCCTGTGCGCCAACGTCCCCCAAGCACCCGCGCCGCCCGGCACCGGGGGGGCCTGCATCCCCGTGTCCGGATGGATCAGCAGCGCCAGTCCCTCTCCCCAGTCGAGCAAGTCTTGCAGGGTGAGATGGCACTGACCTTTAGGGGCCCGCCTGCGCCCAAGGGTCAACAAACGGCAAAGCCGGCCCCAAGCAGCGCGATCCTGCGGCAGGGCGGTGACGCTAAAGCCACCCTCCAGCACAATGCGCGCAGCGGGGATCAAGCGCAGCCGCGCCCCCCCGTCCCGCGCAATCTCTCGCGCCTTGGTATGGGCGCGCACAATGCCTGCGACCGAATTCACATCGGCAATGGCTATGGCGTCAAACCCCAATTCAACGGCGCGCAGCACATAATCCTCGGGATGCGAGGCCCCGGTGAGAAAGGTGAAGTTCGACGTGGCGCTAAGTTCGGTGAAGGGCACAACAGGAAACCAGAACATTTAGCGAACATCCTACCCCACCCCGCCCTGCTCCGCCAGTGAGTCGTTGACCACCCCCGCGCCCTTTGCCTTTTGGATATTTGAGCAAGTATGAAAGACAGACCCCTTGCCCCTTTCATACGTGCCCAAATATCCCCGCCGGAGGCCGCCCGAGCCGGTTGGCGGCACGCCAGAGGCGAGATAAAACAACGCGCGGAACGCGCTCTATTTTCTTATTTCTTCTTGGGATAAAACCGCTTACCCGCCGCGCGCAGGGCCGAGGTTTCCATTGTGACGGTGTTGGTGCCGTCTTCGGCCAAAAGCTTTTGCCAGCGCACAAGGCGCGCGGGGTCCAGATCGCCTGCGGCAATGGCCCCTTGCACGGCACAGCCGGGCTCGCCCGCGTGGCGGCAGTTGCGAAACTTGCAGGTCAGCGACAGGCTGGTCAAATCATCAAAGAACAGGCCAATCCCGTCATAAGCATCGCTAAGCTGCACTTCGCGCATGCCGGGCGTGTCGATCAACCAGCCCCCGTCCGTCATCGCGACCAGATAGCGGCCCGTGGTGGTGTGACGCCCCTTGGCATCATCGTCACGCACCTCTTGCACGGCGGCAGCCCCACCGGTCAGGGCATTGGCGATCGTGGTTTTGCCAACACCTGATGACCCAAGCAGCGCCACCGTCTGACCTGGGCCGCACCACGGGGCCAATAGGGCACGCACATCGCCGCGCTTGGCATCCATCAGCACCACCGCAAGGCCTGATTTAAGCGCCTGCGCCTGGGCCATAAAGTCTTGCGGGTCGGCGGCGGTGTCGGCCTTGGTCAGCACCACCACAGGCTCAACCCCCGCGCTGGCGGCCAGCACCAAAAACCGCTCCATCCGGCCCGCATTGAAATCGGCATTGCAGGACGAGACGATGAACAAAGCATCCAGATTGGCGGCAATCACCTGCCGCGCAACGCCACTGCCTGCCGCCTTGCGCGCGACAAGGCTGTGACGGTCCAGCACCCGCAGGGCCACCTTGTCCCGCACCACCACCCAATCCCCAACCGCCACCGTTGCAGTGGACAGGGTCGAGACTGGGATCAAATCCACCGCCCCCACCTCGGCCAAGGCTTCGATCCGTGCGCGGTGCACAGCGGTGACCCGCGCGGGAAAAACATCAGGTTCGATCACTTGGTCGCTAAACTGCGCCGACCAACCCAAAGCGGCCAAAATGCTGCTCAGCGGCCTGCCCTACGGCAGGAGATTTCATCCAACATGAACCATCCTCCGCCAATTGAGGGGTAAGGTGAGAGGTCGACCACGACCCAAGTGGGGCTCGTTACGGCTGCTTCCTTCCGGACCTGACCGGGTTGGCGAGGCACCTGCCCGCGCCAACCTCTCAAGCAATCATATAGGCCAGAAGTTGGCGGGGCGCAAGAACGGGGCTATAGGATTTGCGGCAGATGTTGCAGCCTCCGGCGGGGATATTTGGGCACATATGAAAGGTGGCACAGCTTATAATAAACCTGCGATGCGCGCGCCTGACATCAGGTCAGGGGCCACGTGATGCGCCCAGCGCCCGCTCGCAGAGACCATATCAGGCACCTGCACCACCACGCAACCCGCGCGGTGAGCGGCTTCGGCTCCCGCTTCGCTGTCTTCGAAGACAAGGCAGCGCGATGGCGAGACACCCAAGAGCCGCGCGGCCAGCAGGTAGGGTTCGGGATCAGGTTTCGCACGTGTCACATCGTCCACCGTCACCACGGTGGCAAAAGCCGCGCGCAGGCCCGCCACACCAATTTTGTGATGCGCGTCGTCGCGGCCTGACGAGGTGACAACCGCCCGGTGAAGATGGCCGGGCGTTGCCGCCAAAAGCTCTTGCACGCCGGCTTTCAGGTTCAGGCCGCGATCGACGCGGGCGCGAAAGCCGCGGCTCCAATGGCCATTCAGCGCGTCCACATCAATGCCCGGCACATGCGCGCGGATGATTCCCACCGAACTCGGCTGATCGATGCCGATCAACCGGTGCAAAAACGCCATCTCAACCGCAAAGCCCAAAGCCGCGAAGGCCTCTACCCCAGAGGCCATTGACAGGCTTTCGGTGTCAATCAGCGTGCCATCAAGGTCGAACAACACGGCATCATACATGGGCAGGCTCCTTTTGGCTGAAGCTCAGCCTTATCCCATCACAGATGCAGGCGAAAGCGGCGGAAGCCCAGCGGGGTCAATGAAAGGGGGCAGAGCCTATGGGGGGCTAAGCTTGACAGATGCAGCTCGGCCCGGGGGGAGGTGTCAAACACCACCGTTGTGCCGCCCATCGGTGCAAAGTACCAATTGGGTGGCGCCGTATCCGTGATGGGCCCGTGCTGTGCGATATAGGCCGCCAAGGCATCGCGGCTGCTTATCGTGGGGCCCAGCAGCAGCGCCTTGGTCCGCGCCGTAGCGAATCCCCCGGACCCGCTGGCACGGTAGCTGTTGGTGGCCAGAACAAAGCACTGATCAGGCGCCAAAGCCTTGCCTTGGTAGGAGAGGTCGAGAATCCGGCGGGCGGGCTGCGCCTGGGGGGCGAAAGCCTTTGCGTCCAGCCAAGCGGGGGCTGCAAGATCAACACCCCAGGTCAGCCCCTCGATTGTGTCAAAGTTGAAACTGGGAAAGTCCGGGTGCAGCAGGGGCCTGTCTTGCGCGCCCGGGGCTATCTGATTGAACTGGCTGAAGGACCGCTCTAGCCAGGCGCGTAGGTCCGCGCCGGTCACCAGCAAAGCGGCGATGGCGTTGGGATGGGGGTAAAGGTCATAGACATGGCGCAGGGTCAGCGGGCCGGCCGGAATCTCGACAAAATTCTCAGGACCGCCGCGCCCGCCCGCATGAAAAGGGGCCGCCGCAGACAGCACGGGCAGATGGGCATAAGGCCCGCCCGCCAAAGCCCGAGCGACATGGGCCGCCTGCGCACGGGCCACCAGACGCAGGGCGCTGCTGGGGCCTATGGTGGCAAAATAGCTGTGAAGCGCGCAGGTGCTGTGCCCAACGGACCGGTTGCCCCAGCTGCGGGTCGCCCGATGTGCCAGGGCCGAGGCTTGGACGATCGCTGGTAAATTGGCCGCCAAAGCGCGCAGC
>CAXNKP010000289.1:0-4013 GCA_964202815.1 Stagnihabitans sp.
CGCAGCCGTAGCCCCCAAGGCCGCTGCCGCCCCCGTGGCAGCAACCCCCGCTGCCAAAGACGTCGAAGACGCCCCCGCCGCCAAAAAGGCCATGGCCGAGGCGGGCCTGACCTCTGCCCAAGTCACCGGCACAGGCCGCGATGGCCGCATCATGAAGGAAGATGTGGCCAAAGCCGCCGCAGCCCCTGCGGCCGCCGCAGCCTCCACCCCTGCCCCCGCCGCCATCCCCCGCGCGCCCATTCCGGCTGACGATGCCGCCCGCGAAGAGCGCGTCAAGATGACCCGCCTGCGCGCCACCATCGCCAAGCGCCTGAAAGACGCCCAAAACACCGCCGCCATGCTGACCACCTATAACGAAGTCGACATGTCCGGCGTGATGGAATTGCGCAACACCTACAAAGACGTGTTTGAAAAAAAGCACGGCGTGAAGCTGGGCTTTATGTCGTTCTTCGTCAAAGCCTGTATCCATGCCCTCAAAGAAATCCCCGAGGTGAATGCCGAAATCGACGGGCAAGATGTGGTCTATAAGAACTACGTCCACATGGGTGTTGCAGTCGGCACGCCCAATGGTCTGGTCGTGCCCGTGCTGCGCGATGCCGATCAGATGACCTTTGCGGGCATCGAAAAGAAGATCGCCGAAATGGGTGCGCGGGCGCGCGACAACAAGCTGACCATGGCCGATATGCAGGGCGGGTCTTTCACCATTTCCAACGGCGGTGTCTACGGCTCGCTGATGTCCTCGCCCATCTTGAACCCGCCGCAATCGGGCATCTTGGGGATGCACAAGATCCAAGATCGTCCTGTTGTCGTCGGGGGCCAGATTGTGATACGTCCGATGATGTATTTGGCCTTGTCGTATGACCACCGAATCGTGGATGGCAAAGGCGCTGTTACCTTCCTTGTGCGCGTGAAAGAAGCTCTGGAAGATCCCCGCCGCTTGTTGATGGATTTGTAACGTTTTTAGATAGATAGGTAACATTATGACCCCTGAACTTACCGCCCTAACCCTTGCCGCCTTGGTGCAAGTGGCCCAGTTCACGCTGTTTGCCGGTCAGGCCAATAGCGATTTGACGATAAACTACACCCTAAGCCCGCGCGACACGCCGCCGGCCAAGCCCATGTCCAAGATCACCGCCCGCTTGGGCCGTGCGCTGAACAACCATTTCGAAGCGCTGGTGCTTTTCACCATCGCCGTCGTGGTCGTGACCTTAGGCGAAAAATCCAGCCCCCTTACCGTCGCCTGTGGCTGGGCCTACCTCGCTGCCCGCATCCTTTATGTGCCCGCCTATGCCTTTGGCTGGCAGCCCTGGCGGTCGCTGATCTGGAGCGTGGGGCTGATCGCCACCATCGTTATGCTTGTGGCGGTGCTGCTCTAACGGCCGCGCCCGCCTCGTTCAAAGGGAAAGACCATGGCAGAGTTTGATGTAATCGTGATCGGTGCCGGCCCCGGCGGCTATGTCTGCGCCATCCGTGCGGCGCAACTGGGACTGAAGGTCGCCGTGGTCGAAGGCCGCGACACCTTGGGTGGCACTTGCCTGAACGTGGGCTGCATCCCCTCCAAGGCGCTGCTCAACGCCACGCATCAGCTGCACGAAGTGCATGAGAACTTTGAGAAAATGGGCCTGATGGGGGCTGCGCCCCGTGTCGACTGGTCAAAGATGCAGGCCTATAAAGACGATGTGGTCAGTGGCAACACCAAGGGCATCGAGTTTTTGTTCAAGAAAAACAAGGTGACTTGGCTCAAAGGCTGGGGCAGCGTGCCTGCGGCAGGACAGGTCAAAGTGGGCAGCGATCTGCACAGCGCCAAGCATATTATCCTTGCCACCGGTTCTGAACCCGCCAGCCTACCGGGTGTGACAGTGGACGAGGTAAATGTTGTAACCTCGACCGGCGCTTTGACCCTGCCCCACATCCCCGCCACCATGACCGTGATCGGCGCAGGCGTGATCGGGCTTGAACTCGGCTCGGTCTATGCCCGTCTGGGCACCAAGGTAACAGTGATCGAATACCTCGACGCCATCACCCCCGGTCAAGACGCCGAGGTGCAAAAGACCTTCCAGAAGATCCTGACCAAACAGGGCCTGACCTTTATTCTGGGCGCTGCTGTGCAAGGGGTAACGGGCACCACCACCACCTACAAACGCCGCTCCGACGGGGGTGAGTCTTCAGTGAATGCCGATGTCGTCCTCCTCGCCACAGGGCGCAAACCCTATACCGCTGCCCTAGGCCTAGAGGCACTTGGGGTCGAAATGGGCCCGCGCGGTACGATCAAAACCAATGCCCACTACGCCACCAATATCGTGGGCCTTTACGCCATAGGCGACGCCATCGCAGGCCCCATGCTGGCCCATAAGGCCGAAGACGAAGGGATGGCCGTGGCCGAAATCGTGGCCGGCAAACATGGCCATGTGAACTACGCCGTCATCCCCGGCGTGATCTACACCACCCCCGAGGTCGCCTCGGTCGGGGCCACCGAAGAACAGCTCAAAGACCAAGGCCGCCCTTACAAAACAGGCAAGTTTTCCTTCATGGGCAACGCCCGCGCCAAAGCAGTGTTCCAAGCCGACGGCTTTGTCAAAATTCTGGCCGATGCCGCCACTGACCGTATCTTGGGGGCCCATATCATCGGGCCTGCCGCTGGCGATCTAATCCATGAAATCTGCGTTGCGATGGAATTTGGCGCCTCGGCCCAAGACTTGGCCCTGACCTGCCACGCCCACCCCACCTATTCCGAGGCCGTACGCGAAGCCGCCCTCGCCTGCGGTGACGGCGCAATCCACGCCTAAAATCCCCCCCGCACCCCCCTATTTCACATGTGCCCAAATATCCCACGGGGGTGCGGGGGTGTGAAACCCCTGCTCTTGGGCAACGGGTGCGGGGGGGTGAAACCCCCGCGTCGCAGCGACTGGCCCTAACGCTCGGTCAGTTTCAATTCGATCCTGCGGTTCAAGGCGCGGGCCTGCGGCGTATCGCCCGCAGCCACCGGTTGGTACTGGCCAAAGCCCGCAGCGGCGAGGCGGTCGGGGGCAAAACCCAACTCATCCGTCATATACTGCACCACTGATAAGGCGCGGGCTTGGCTTAACTCCCAATTGTCGCGAAAATCACCGGTGCCGGACAAGGGCACGTTGTCGGTATGGCCATCCACCCGGATGATCCAGTTCAGACCGGGCGGAATCTTTGGCGACACGCTTTGCAGCGTCTTGACCACTTTCGCGATCTGGTTTTGACCCTCTGGTGCCAGATCGGCAGCCCCTTGCTGGAACAGCACTTCCGAGGAAAACACAAACCGGTCACCCACCACCCGCACCCCGGGTTGGCCTTCCAGAAGCTTGGACAATTCGCCGAAGAATTCTGAGCGATACTTCGACAGATCCTGATTTTCCGCCTTCAGACGTTCTGCCTCTGCCGCTTCCAGTTTAGCGCGTTTTTTCTCTTCGGCAGCCACTCGCGCCAAGGCTTGGTTCAACTGGCCGCCAAGGGCCGAGATTTGCACATTGTTCTTACTGTCTTTGGCGGCCGAGGCATCGAGCATTGCCTGCAACTGCGACAATTGAGTCTGCAGCGCCGCCAGTTGCTGGTTCAGCAGGGCCACATTTCGGGCGTCATCGGCCAGTTCAACAGTCTTTTGGGACAGGATTTTTTGCACCGCAGCGAGAGCCGCCTCTTTTTGCGACAAGACATTTTGCACGTCGACGAGGGCCGCCCCATTTTGTGCGTTTACTTTGTCCATGTCATTTTTGGCCGCATCAGCGGCTGCCAGCAGGTTCAAAGTTTCTTCTGCCTTTTTGCGTTGTTCTTCCAGCGCAAGCGTCATCGCTGTCAGTTCGGCCGCAGAAGATTGCAACTTGTCGCGCAAGACTTGGGCCGCCGCCACATCGACCAGACGCTGCAATTCGGTCTCGCTCAACCGCTCTTGCAAGGTCTTAACCTCCCCCATCGCGCTGACCAGCGCGACTGCTTTTTCGGCGCCCCGGCGTTCAAGATCATCCATTGCCCCTTGCGTCGCCACA
>CAXNKP010000290.1:0-4009 GCA_964202815.1 Stagnihabitans sp.
GCTGTTCCTGCGCGGCAATGACCTTGCCGCACAGCGCAATGCCAAGTGGCTGGCGCTGTTTGCCACGGTGGTTAGCTTTGCGCTGTCACTGGTGCTGCTGAAAGGCTTTGATCCTGCCGACACCGGCTTTCAGTTTGTCGAGGATCGCCCGTGGATCATGGGCCTGCATTACAAAATGGGCGTTGACGGGATTTCGATCCTGTTTGTGATGCTGACGACCTTCTTGATGCCCATCACGGTTGCATCCTGCTGGAATGTGCAAACCCGCGTCAAAGACTATATGATCGCCTTTCTGCTGCTGGAAACCCTGATGCTGGGCGTGTTCACCGCCCTTGATCTGGTGCTGTTCTATCTGTTCTTTGAAGCTGGCCTTATCCCCATGTTCCTGATCATCGGCATCTGGGGCGGGGCGAACCGGATTTATGCGGCGTTCAAGTTCTTCCTTTACACCTTCCTAGGCTCTGTCTTGATGCTGGTGGCCATGGTGGCCCTGTACCATGCGGCGGGAACGACTGATATTCCCACCTTGATGACCTACCAATTCAGCCATGAACCGATCGTAGCTTTGGGCATGACGATAACGGGCGGTTTGCAGACGCTGCTGTTTTTGGCCTTCTTTGCCAGCTTTGCGGTGAAAATGCCGATGTGGCCGGTGCATACATGGTTGCCCGATGCCCATGTGCAGGCGCCGACGGCGGGTTCTGTCGTGCTGGCGGCGATTTTGCTGAAAATGGGCGGCTACGGGTTCTTGCGCTTTTCCATGCCGATGTTTCCGGTGGCGGCGCATCTGTGGACGCCGGTGGTGTTTTGGATGTCGGCCATTGCCATCGTTTACACCTCGCTGGTGGCTTTGGTGCAAACCGATATGAAAAAGCTGGTGGCCTATTCGTCGGTGGCGCATATGGGCTATGTTACCTTGGGTATTTTTGCGATGAACGCCCAAGGGGTGGACGGCGCGATCTTTCAGATGCTCAGCCACGGGTTCATCTCGGGCGCGATGTTTCTGTGCGTGGGGGTGATTTATGATCGGATGCACACGCGTGAGATTGATGCTTATGGTGGGCTAGTAAACCGGATGCCCGCCTATGCGCTGGTGTTCATGTTCTTTACCATGGCGAATGTGGGTCTGCCGGGCACCTCGGGCTTTGTGGGAGAATTCCTAACGCTGATGGGGGTTTTTCAAGTGAACACTTGGGTGGCCGCTGTGGCCACATCGGGTGTGATCTTATCGGCCGCTTACGGCTTGTGGCTTTATCGCCGCGTGGTTTTTGGTGCTTTGGTCAAAGAGGGTCTCAAAACCATCACTGACATGACCCGCCGCGAACGGGCGATCTTTGCGCCTTTGATCATCATGACGCTGCTTTTGGGGGTTTACCCCAAGGTGGTGACAGACATCATCGACCCCTCGGTCCAAGCCATGGTGGCCAATTACGCGGCGGCCATCCCCCCAGCCTCGAACTGAAAGGGCGCATAAGATGTTGAGCCAAGATATCGCAACCGTCCTGCCGGAACTGGTTCTGGCGATCTATACCATGCTCGCACTGCTTTTGGCGGTGTACACTGGCAAAGACGGGCTGACCCAATTGGTGACTTGGGCCACCGCGGCTGTCATGGTGGCCGTGGCGCTTTGGGTGGCTATGGCAGGTTCGGGCAGCCAGACGGCTTTTGGCGGGCTTTATGTCGATGATGCCTTTGCGCGCTTTGCCAAGGTAGCGATCTTGCTGTCTGGGGCGCTGGTCTTGTTGATCAGCGAGGGGTTTATGGCCAAGCGCGGCTTGGCGCGGTTTGAGTATCCGCTGCTGATTGCCTTGGCCACGATTGGCATGATGGCCATGGTGTCGGCGGGCGATCTGATGTCGCTGTATATGGGGTTAGAGCTGCAATCGTTGGCGCTGTATGTTGTGGCAGCGCTGGACCGCGACAGCAAAACCTCGACCGAGGCTGGATTGAAGTATTTCGTGCTTGGCGCGCTGTCGTCGGGCTTGCTGCTGTACGGCGCATCACTGGTTTATGGCTATGCGGGCACCACCAGCTTTGCCGGCATTCTGTCCACAGTGCAGCACGGGGTTCCCGTGGGGATGCTGTTTGGGCTGGTGTTTATGCTGGCAGGCTTGGCCTTTAAGATATCTGCCGCACCTTTCCATATGTGGACACCCGATGTCTATGAAGGCGCACCAACCCCCATCACCGCCTTTTTCGCCACCGCCCCCAAGATTGCAGCCATGGCATTGATCGCCCGGTTGGTGCATGGGGCCTTTGGCGGCATCACCCCGCAATGGGCCCAAGTTCTGGCCGCCCTGTCGGTGGTATCAATGTTTGTGGGGGCCTTGGCCGCCATCGGACAAAAAGACATCAAACGCCTGATGGCCTACTCGTCGATCGCCCATATGGGCTTTGCGCTGATGGGTCTGGCCTCGGGGACAGCGTTTGGCGTACAGGCGATGCTGGTCTATATGGCGATTTATGTGACGATGAATTTGGGCACCTTTGCCTTCATCCTGTCGCTGGAAATGAATGGAAAGCCTGTCACGGACATCTCTTTGCTTAACCAGTTTTCCAAGCGAGAGCCGCTTAAGGCGTTGGCGGTGCTGGTCTTGATGTTCTCGCTGGCGGGGGTACCGCCGATGCTGGGCTTTTTTGGGAAGTTCTATGTTCTGAAGGCGGCGGTGGATGCGGGGATGGGGTGGCTTGCGATAGCGGGGGTAATAGCCTCGGTCATCGGGGCGTTTTATTACCTTCGGATCGTCTATTTCATGTACTTTGGGGCCGAGCAGGCCGGGGCTGAAAGCAACATGGCCCCCGTGCAATGGCTGGCCCTGATGGGCGTGGCTGGGATTATGCTGGCAGCGGTGGTGAACTTCTTTGGGTTGGAACCTGCGGCAATCGCCGCCGCCGCCTCTCTTGCGGGATAAGGGGCCGGTATGGCCCGCAGGCGTGGCGCGCCATATCTGCAACAGCCTTGACAGCACCAACGCCCATGCCTTGCGCTTGGCACCGGTAACGCCGGGGCCTGTGTGGATTTTGGCGCATGAACAGACAGCCGGCAAAGGTCGGCGGGCGCGGCCTTGGGTCAGCCCGCGCGGGAATTTCCACGCCACCTTGCTGGTGCACCCCTGTGAACCTGCGGCCCAAGTTGCGCTGCGCTCTTTTGCCGCAGCGCTTGCCTTGCGTGAGGCTTTGGTGGCGGTTAGCGATCTGCCGCAGGCGTTCAGCCTGAAATGGCCCAATGATGTTTTGTTGAACGGCGGCAAACTGGCGGGAATTTTGCTGGAAAGCACCGCCAGCGGGCAAGGGGTGGCGCATCTGGCTATCGGCACGGGCGTCAATCTTATTGCCGCCCCTGATGCCAGTTCAGTCGAGGAAGGCGCACTCAAACCGGTTTCTCTTTTGGGCGAAACCGGCCTGCGGGTGGAACCGGAAACGTTCTTGACGCATCTGGCCCAAGCTTATGCAGGGTGGGAAGAAACCCTAACCACCCAAGGCTTCGCCCCCCTCCGCAAGGCTTGGCTGGCGCACGCTGCCCGCCTTGGCCAACCCATCCGCGCCCGCACCGGCACAGCCACCCACCACGGCATCTTTGAAACCATCGACGCAACGGGGGCTCTGATCTTGCGCACCGCCCAAGGAACCCTTGCAATCCCCGCCGCCGAGGTCTTCTTTTGACGTCGATTTCCTTTCATCTTGGTCTAAATACTCCACGAGGAATGCGAGGGGTGTCAAACCCCTCGCAGGTTCGTTTCATCAGGTGATCCCATGCTTTTGGCCATCGACTGCGGCAACACCAACACCGTCTTTTCCGTCTGGGATGGGGCTAAGTTCCGTGTCACATGGCGGATTTCCACCGATCACAAACGGACAGCGGATGAGTATTTCGTCTGGCTGTCGTCTCTCATCGCGCTGGCAAAGGCCGAGGTGTCGATTACACAGGCGATCATTTCCTCGACCGTGCCGCGCGTGGTTTTTAACCTGCGCGTGCTGTGCAACCGTTATTTTGACTGCCGCCCGATTG
>CAXNKP010000291.1:0-3998 GCA_964202815.1 Stagnihabitans sp.
ACAGCCCTTTGCCAATATGCTTGATCTTGGCACCGGATCGGGCTGCATTCTGATTTCGTGCCTTTTGGCCATGCCCATGGCCACGGGCCTTGGCGTTGATATCTCGGATGCGGCCTTGCGCGTGGCCGCCCGTAATGCCGCGCGCCACGGTGTGACGGGGGCCAGCTTTCTCGCCTCGGATTGGCTGCGCGGGGTGACGGGCAGCTTTGATCTGATCGTCTCGAACCCACCCTATATTGCGCAGGCCGAACTGGCCTCCCTTGCCCCAGAGGTGCGCGATTGGGAGCCCGCAAGCGCCCTCACCCCGGGCGGTGACGGCCTAGACGCCTACCGCCGCATCACCGCTGCTGCGCCCTTGCGGCTTTTGCCCGGCGGGCGGATCTTGCTGGAGATCGGGCCAACCCAAGCTGCCGCCGTCAGGGCCCTTCTGGCCGCCCAAGGCTTGGAAGATGTCCAAACCCTGCCCGACCTTGACGGCCGCGACCGGGTGGTTTGTGGGCGCAAACCTATGAGAGGCACGCATGATCTTTTATCTTGACGAGCAGTTGATGAAAATTTCTGTCACTTTCTTCTTGCCCACTCGTCGCACCTATGGTTAGTGAAAAGCACGCAGGCTGACGCGGATGACCATTCTGGTCGCCACGAAGCCTGCGGATGCCCGCCTCTCGCTGATGGTACTGCTGGTCGTTTTGATCAAGGCGATGGGGCGCAGGACAAGTGGATCAAAGGACAACATGCGCTCTTCCAAGTCCCGTTCGCGTTCGAAAACGAACCGCCCGCGCACGCTCGGTAACATTATCAATCGGGTGTTTGACAGTTCCGGCCCCGATGGCAAGGTGCGTGGCACCCCGGCCCAGTTGATCGAAAAATATCAGTTTCTCGCCCGCGATGCGCAACTGTCCAATGATCGTGTCGCCGCCGAAAACTTTCTGCAACATGCCGAGCATTACACAAGGCTTCTGGCGGAAGCCAACCGTGAACTTGCCGCCGAACAGGAAAGCCGCCAGCAAACTTATCCGCAAAACGGCCAACCGCGCGAGCGTGGTCCGGGCCAAGGCGACAGGGGAGAGTACCGCGATGACCGCGGTGACGAGCAGCCTGATGTGTCTGGCCATGATATGGTCGAGATGATTGGCTATGAAGAGGCAGGCTTGGTCGAAACCCCCGAAGCCGCCCCGCGCGACCAAAGGCAAGACCGCGGCCCTGACCAACGGCCCCTGCGCAACGACGACTACCGCCGCCCGCAGAACCGTCCGCAAGACGCCCAACGTTATGATGGCCAACGCAATGACGGCCAACGCAATGATGGCCCGCGCCAAGACAGCCAGCGCCAAGACAGCCAGCGCCAAGACAACCAGCGCCAAGACAACCAGCGCGGTGATGCCCCACGCAATGACGGGCAACGCGGCGAAGGGCAACGCCGCCCTTATCCGCCGCGCGTCGATCAGAATCGCTCGGAAGGGCGGGGCAATGAGCAGCCGCGCTCGGAACAGCCCCGTCAAGACCGCCCCCACCAAGAACGCGCGCCCCAAATTGACCGTTCCGGCCAGCCCGACCGCGCCCCTTATGACAGATCCCAGCAAGACCGCCTTGCACCAGAACGCCCCGTCGAGCAGCCCCGCTTCGAAGCCCCCCGGCCCGTATTGGCGCCCGAACCGCAGACCTCCGCCCCCGTTGGTGTGGAAAGTGCGGTGCCAGTTGCACCCGTACAGGCCAAGTCGGCTGCGGTGAAGCCCGAACGGGTCAAGCGAGTGCCATTACCCCGCCTTTCGGAACAAGGGATGCCCTCCCAAGTAACGCCCTCCCAAGTAACGCCGGCCCAAGTAACGCCCGCCTCTGTCGACGCTGTGGCTCCAGCCAAAAAACCCCGTGCGCCCTCCACGCGCATCAAGGCTGCAGCCAAACAGCCTGCGAAAGATGGCAAGGCTGCGGATGGCGCGCCCGAGACCGTCTCTGATTAAGTGCGATTGAAGGCGCGAAAAAGGCGCTTAACCGTCTCTTTCCGCCACTGCGCGGGCAAGGGCGCAAAAACGCTCAAGTTCGATCTCCTCCGCCCGCGCGGTGGGCAGGATATGGGCCGCCTCCAGCAGCGCCTCCACATCGCCACCCAAGGGTTTCAGGCTTGACCGCAGCATCTTGCGCCTTTGGCCAAAGGCTGCGGCCACCACACGCGACAGGGTTTTGGCATCCGCCGCAAAGCGTGGCGCTTCTAGCCGGGTCAGATGCACCACGGCCGAATGCACCTTGGGCGCTGGGGTAAAGGCTTCGGGGGGCAGATGCATGACAATCTTGGCGTCCGAGCGCCATTGGCACAAAATGGCCAGCCGCCCATAGTGATCCTCGCCGGGCTTGGCTGTGATGCGCAACGCCACCTCGCGCTGGAACATCAACGTCATCGAGGTCCAAAAGGGCGGCCAGATCTTGGGCGTCAACCAGCGGATCAGCAATTCTGTGCCCACGTTATAGGGCAGGTTGGCTGCAATCCGCACCGGGGGCGAAAGAAGGGCTGCCATGTCGATTTGCATCGCATCGCCTTCCACCACATCCAAACGGCCCGGATAGGCGGCGGAAATCTCTTGCAAGGCGGCAATGCAGCGCGGATCCTTTTCCACAGCCACCACGCGCCGCGCACCTTCCACCAAAAGTCCGCGCGTCAGGCCTCCGGGGCCCGGCCCGATCTCTAGCACATCCGATCCCGCCAAATCCCCGGCCAATCGCGCAATTTTGGCTGTCAGGTTCAAATCCAGCAGAAAGTTCTGACCCAGTTGGCGTTTTGCCACCAGATCATAGGTTGCGATCACCTCGCGCAGTGGCGGCAGTCCGTCAATCGTGGCCAAGGCACTCTCCCAGCAGATGCCCCTACCTGTCGCGGAATGCTGCCCTTAGCAAGCCCGCATGGCCCTTTCATCTTGGCCTAAGTCCTCGCGGGCGGTCTGGGCGGGGGTCTGGGGGGTGTCAACCCCCCAGCCGGAGCCGCCGCGCGCCCTTCGGGTGGGGCTTAAGGTGCCTGTGTAAAGGGGGCCACCTCGGCAGCCGTCATCCGCTGCAACGCATTGGGCGATATTGCAAAAACATGGTGCGGCGTACCAGCCGCCGCCCAAATCTGCGCAAAGCCCATCAGATGCGGGTCCATCCAGACGGGAAGGGGGGATAAATGCCCAACGGGGGCCACGCCGCCGATGGCAAAGCCCGTCACCTGACGCACCACCGCTGCATCGGCGCGCTCCAGCGGTTGGCCTGCAAGTTCTGCGGCCTTGGCCAGATCCACCTTCTGGCCGCCTGCCGTCAGAAAAAGATAAAGCCCTTCGCCTTGGCCTGCAAAAAGGATGGATTTCACAATCTGGTCCAGCGCCACGCCCACAGCCGCCGCCGCCTCGGGCGCGGTTCTGGCCGAGGCTGGCGTTTGCACAATTTGCACCGACACCCCCGCTTGGGCGAGGGCATCTTGCACGCGTTTCAGGCTTTTGCTCATGGGGCGCTCCTTTGGCGGCCTGAATTCCATTCTCTGCGTCCTGTTACAACCCCAGCCATGCGTCTTTGCCCTGTTGACCCCGACCGAGCCTCGGATCAAAACACAAAGATGACCCAATCCTTCGCCTCACGCCTCACCTCTTGCCCACAGGTCTACGACCAAGCGGTGGCAGACGAGTTTGCCTTGGCCTTTGCCGATCTGCCCGCCGTTGTGTGCCATCTTGTCGCAGCCAGCGCCTCTTGTGCGCCCTACCTGCGCGATTTGTCGCGGTCCGAAGAGGACTGGCTGCGGCAAGCCCTTTGCGCCTCGCCCGAGGCTGGTTTTGCGCATTTGCTGACCGATTTGGCGCAATCCGCCGGGGTCGACCTAGGTTCCGCCCTGCGCCGCGCCAAGCGGCGGGCGGCTTTGCTGATAGCCCTCGCCGATCTAGGCGGTGTCTGGGATTTGTCGCAGGTGACTGAGGCGCTGACCACACTCGCCGATGCGGCCGTGCAACTTTGCCTCACCTCCCTTGTGGCTGACGAAA
>CAXNKP010000292.1:0-3964 GCA_964202815.1 Stagnihabitans sp.
CGTCCGACTAAAGACGATGGACCCAAGGGTGCAATGCCCTTGGGTCACCCTTTGCGGCTGGTGGTGACGTAATTGACCGACAAATCCCGCGCCGACAGGCTCCATCCCCAAGAGACGGGGTTAAAGACCATGCCCTTGCGATCCACTGGCGCTAGGCCGGCACGGGTGATCAGCGCGTAAAGCTCGTCCGGCGTGATGAACTTGGCCCAATCATGCGTGCCCTTGGGCAGCCAGCGCATCACCCATTCGGCCCCGATGATCGCCATCAGATAGCTTTTGGGATTCCGGTTCAGGGTGGAACACAGCATGATTCCGCCCGATTTCAGCAGGTCATGGCAAGCGGTCAGATAGGCCAAGGGGTCGCTGACATGTTCGACCACTTCCATATTCAGCACCACGTCAAACTGCTCGCCCGCCGCTGCCAGATCTTCGGCAGTGGTAAAGCGGTAGTCGATCGACAAGCCCGAGGCCGCCGCATGCACCTGCGCCACCGGAATGTTGCGCGGTGCGGCATCGGCCCCCACCACTTCGGCCCCTAGGCGCGCCATGGGTTCGGACAAAAGTCCGCCGCCGCAGCCAATGTCTAAGATTCGCAAGCCCGCAAAGGGCAGCGGCTTGGTCAAATCCCGGCTGTATTCTGCGGCGATCTGGCCTGTGATATAGTCCAACCGGCAGGGGTTCATCAGATGCAGCGGGCGGAATTTGCCGTTGGGGTTCCACCATTCGGCGGCCATCGCCTCAAATTTAGCGACTTCATTGGGGTCGATGGTGGTTTGCATGACGAAACTCCTTCAAAAGTCGTGTCAGTGGCCGATACTCGCGTTATATAGGGCGTTATGGATCACAGATCAGGCCCAAAACGCGCTGCAGATTATCTTTACCCGCCGATCGAACCCTTCGATCAGCGGGTGATCGACGTTGGGCAGGGCCATAGCATCTATGTCGAGCAATGCGGCAACCCTTTCGGGGTTCCCGTGCTGGTACTGCATGGCGGGCCGGGTGGGGGCTGTAGCCCTGCGATGCGGCGCTATTTTGACCCGCTACATTACCGGATCGTGCTGTTTGACCAGCGCGGTTGTGGCCGCTCGCGCCCTCATGCGCGGGTCGAAGATAACACCACTTGGGATCTTGTCGCCGATATCGAACGTATCCGCCATGATTTGGGGGTTGAGAAGTTTATCCTGTTCGGCGGCAGTTGGGGCGCTGCCCTTGCACTGATCTACGCCATCACCCATCCCGCCACCGTCACCCATCTGGTGCTGCGCGGCATCTTCTTGATGACGCGGGCCGAGTTGGAGTGGTTCTATGGCGGCGGGGCGGGGGCGTTTTACCCCGACCTTTGGGCGCGCTTTATTGCCCCCATTCCGCTAGACGAACACGCCGACCTGATCGCCGCCTATCACCGCCGCCTGTTTTGCGGCGATTTGTCCGAAGAGATCAAACTGGGCCGCGTCTGGTCAAACTGGGAGAATGCGTTGGCCTCGATCGGCTCCGAAGGGCAGTTCGGCGAAGGCCCTGCCGACTATGCCCGCGCCTTTGCACGACTGGAAAACCACTATTTCCAAAACGCAGGCTTTTTGGAAACGGACGGCTGGATATTGCAAAACCGCGGGCGGATCGAACAGATCGGCGCAACCCTTGTGCAGGGCCGCTTGGACATGATCTGCCCGCCCAAGGCCGCATGGACGCTGGCCAAGGGCTGGGCGAAATGCGATTTGCGGTTGATCCCCTTGTCTGGTCACGCCCTGTCAGAGCCGGGGATTTCCGAGGCTTTGGTCGCCACCATGAACGGCCTGCGCGGCGCCTTTGCCCGCTAGACGCGCTCACCGTCGATATAAACGCCAGCAATTTCCGCTGCATCGGGGCTGTGGGCCAAGGCTTGCACATCGCCGCTGAGCAGCACCAGATCGGCGCGCATCCCTTCGGCAATCTGCCCGCGTGAGCTTTCGGCAAACAGCGCATAACTGCCGCCGCTTGTATAGGCGGCCAAGGCCTCTGCCAGCGTCAGGCGTTGGTCGGGCTGATCAGCGCCCCAAGGCTTGCGCGACAAAGCGCAGTGCAGCGCGTGCAAGGGGGATAGGGGCGAAACGGGCCAATCGGTGCCAAAGGCCAGCACCACGCCTTGGTCTTTGATTGCCCGCCACGCAAACGTGTCTTGCCACCGCGCTTGCCCCATGATCGACACAGTCGGCTCTAGCGGTAAACCCGCCAACCCCGGCGGATGAACCGGCTGCATCGAGGCGACCACGCCCAAACCCGCCAAGCGGGGCAGATCGGCGGGGTGGATCATGTCGATATGTTCAATCCGGTGCCGAGACTTGCGCGCACCATTCGTGGCGCGGGCCGCTTCATAGCCATCCAGCGTGGCGCGCACCGCACCATCGCCCACGGCATGCACCGCGATTTGCAGGCCCAGCGCATCGGCGGCGATGCAGATCGCGGCAAATTCTTGGGCGTCAAACAGCGGGGCGGAGCGAAAGCCCTGCTTTTTCGGGTAATCATCGGTGCGAAAGGCTGTCCATGTGTCAAACACCCCGTCCATGAACATCTTTACGCGGCCAAAGCTTAGGCGACCTATGGGCGCTTGGGCGGCGGCGCGCAGAAGGTCGGCGCGGCGGGTGGGTGATTGGCCGGGCACCAGCGTCATGGGCAGGCTGACGTTCAGGGGTAGCCCCTCTTGTGCTAATTCTGTCAACAGGCCCGCCTGATACAAGTTGCCGTCCATGTTCACCACGGTCGTGATCCCGTGGCGCAGGCATTCGTGCATGGCCCGCAGCAGGGCGGCCTTATCGCTGTCGCGCTGGGCGGGTGTTACGCCTTCAGGTTCCTGCCCCGTCAGCCCCAACCCCTCGCGCCCGCCGGATGGGCCTAGGCGGCGCACAAGGTCCATCGCGGCAAATTCGCGCAGTTCGCCCGTGGCCAAGCCATCCGCGCCCATCACCACCTCGGCCCCCGGCCCTGCATCGGCGCCGTGCAAGATGCCCGCCGCTTGCAAAGCGGCTGTATTGGCCCATGCGCAGTGAAAATCGGTCGATGTGATGCACAGCGGCCTGTCGCCCAGCACCGCATCCAAAGCGTGGCGGTCGGGGCGCTGGTCGCCCAACAGGTCGTAATTGGCCGCATAGGCGCAGACCATCTCGCCGTCCGGCGTGGCTGCGGCATGGTGCAGCAGCGCCACCCGCAGCGCAGCGGTGTCATGCACCTGCGACAAGTTCAGTTGCGCCAGCGTCACCCCGCCGCCGAACACATGCGCGTGGCTTTCGCAAAAGCCGGGCAGGGCGACCAAGCCGGAACTTGGTCCTGTCGCAGGCACGATGCTGGCGATCAGCCCTGCTTCCAGATGCAGGTCAAACAGGCCCTCTTGCCCAAACAAACGCACGCTTTGAAGAACGCTTGCCCCTGCCACGGCCTAATCCTCGATCCGCGTCACTTCGCGGCGGAAGGGCAGCGCGTCGCCCAGATCGGGGGCGTCCAGATCGCGGGCGTAGCGGTGGCCCGCGTGCGTGGCCCAAGCGATGGGCGCAGGCGCCGCCGCATCGCCGATCACCTTGACCGAGCGGATGCCCGCATCGGCCCAATCGTCCTGCCGCGCCATCAGGTCTAAGAACACCCCGTCGTCAGACGTGCGCGAGGTGACAAGCACCACCGCGTCACATTCCACCATCGCCCGCAGATCGGTATAGGTGCAATTTGTCTCAACCCCGCCCGCCTGCACCGAGGCGATGCCCGTGTTCAGCCGGATCGCCACGCCCAACCCCGCCAAGTGGCGGTGGATTTGCGATTGTTCCAGCGTGTTCGCCGTCCAATCCGACACAAAGGCCGAGGGTGTCACCAAAGTCACCGCACAGCCCTTTTGCGCGCAAAGCTCGGCCAGAACGCCGCCCATGTAATAGTGGTCGTCGTCAAACACCACAACGCGGCCAGCGGGTATGCGCCCTGCCATCAGATCATCGGGCGTAAAGAC
>CAXNKP010000293.1:0-3957 GCA_964202815.1 Stagnihabitans sp.
CCGCGCCACGGTGAAGATGTCCTTATCGCCACGACCAAACATATTCATCACGATGATATGGTCAGCAGGCAAAGTGGGGGCAATCTTCATCACATGGGCTAGGGCATGAGAAGGCTCTAAGGCCGGTATGATGCCTTCCAACTGGCAACAAAGTTGGAAAGCCTCCAAGGCCTCTGCATCGGTGATGGAGACATATTTGGCCCGGCCAATGTCGTGCAGCCAGGAATGCTCTGGCCCGATGCCGGGGTAATCAAGGCCGGCGCTGATCGAGAATCCCTCCAGGATCTGTCCATCGGTATCTTGCAGCAGATAGGTCCTGTTGCCATGCAAAACACCGGGGCGCCCGCCCGTCAGGCTGGCGCAGTGCTGCATGCGGTCGTCAACGCCTTTGCCGCCCGCCTCAACCCCGAGAATGTTCACAGACGGGTCATCTAGGAAAGGATAGAACAGACCCATGGCATTTGAGCCACCGCCAATGGCGGCCACCAGCGTGTCGGGCAGACGGCCTTCGCCCTCTTGCTCGGCCAATTGCCAGCGCACTTCCTTGCCGATAATCGACTGGAAATCGCGCACCATGGCCGGATAGGGATGCGGACCCGCGACAGTGCCGATGCAATAAAACGTGTCGCGCACATTGGTCACCCAATCGCGCAAAGCGTCGTTCATGGCATCCTTTAACGTACCGCGGCCAGAGGTGACGGGGATCACCTCTGCCCCCAGCAGGCGCATGCGAAACACGTTGGGCGCCTGACGCTCGACATCATGCGCCCCCATATAGACCACGCATTTCAGGCCAAACTTGGCGCAGACCGTGGCCGTGGCTACACCGTGCTGGCCTGCCCCCGTTTCGGCAATGATGCGGGTCTTGCCCATGCGCCGCGCCAGAATGATCTGGCCGAGCACATTGTTGATCTTATGCGCGCCGGTGTGGTTCAACTCGTCGCGCTTCATATAGACCTTGGCCCCACCCAGATGCGCAGTCAGGCGCGGCGCGAAATACAAGGGCGACGGACGGCCGACATAGTGCTTCCACAAATCGTCCATCTCAGCCCAGAAGGTCGGGTCAGTCTTGGAAAACTCATAGCGCGCCTCCAGATCAAGGATCAGAGGCATCAGGGTTTCAGACACGAAACGCCCGCCAAACAGACCAAAGCGTCCCTGTTCATCGGGACCAGTCATAAAGCTGTTGGGTCCATCCTTGGCCATGGCGCATCTCCTGTCTTATGCAGATGCTTATCTAGCGCCAAGCCTTGGCCAAGGAAAGGGGGGCTGCTTGATACGGCGCACATCCGAGCCGGTTGGCGGCACGCCAGAGGCGAGAAAAAAGGAATGCGCCGAAAGGCGCTCAATTTGCTTAGCCGGCAGCCGCGATGAAGGCTGCAATTTTCGCGGGGTCCTTGACGCCTGGGGCAGATTCTACGCCTGAGGCTACGTCCACCTGCCGCACATTGGTCAGGCGCACCGCCTCAGCCACGTTTTGGGCTGTCAATCCTCCGGCCAGCATCCAAGGCCGCAACCAGCGACGCTGTGCCACAAGCCGCCAATCAAAGCTCAAGCCGTTACCGCCAGGCAGGATGGCATCCTTGGGGGCTTTGGCGTCGATCAGCAACTGGTCGGCCACCAGCGAATAATCCATCAGGGCTGCCAGATCGCCTTCGCCCGCAACCCCCAGCACTTTCATCACCGGCAAGCCATAGCGCGCGCGCACCTCTGCCACCCGCTCGGGGCTTTCATGGCCATGCAGTTGCAGCATATCCAAAGGCATCGCGGCCATGATCGCATCCAGCGTGGCGTCCTCCGCATCCACCACCAACGCCACTTTGGCCAAGCCATCTGGCGCGGCCAAGGCGAGGGTGCAACCTTGCTCCAATGTCAAGAAACGCGGCGAGGGCGAAAAGAAATTAAATCCGATGTATGCAGCGCCCGATGCGGCACAGGCCGCCACATCCGCCACGGTCCGCAGACCGCAGATCTTGACCCGAACCTGCCCCATCAGCGCCCCTTGGACTTTTCCAAAAGCGCCAAGACCGGGTCGTCGGGCAAAAAGGTTTGATCCTTCATCGCGGCCAATTCGCGTTCCAACTTCGATACCGCGCGGGTTTGGACGCGTGCCACTTTGCGATGCTTGCGCTCACGCAGCCATTCCCAGATAAATCCAAGGGCCAAACCCAGCACGACGCCCAATGCCAATACCAAAAACAACGGCACTTCGGCGCGGGCTTGCCAAGTCATCAAGCCCGCCAGATCATCCGGTAGCAGGCTTATCGTCACCAGCGTGCGATTGGCCATGGCGATGATCAAACCCACCAAGGCCAGCGCAATCAGCCCAGCATATCGCAGATATCGGCCCATGATCCCCTCGCCCCAACTTTGCCCCTATATCAGCGGACTGGCCAGCCGATGCAAGCGGGCCCGGCGTCAGGCCTTGCCGTTCAGACGATCTCGCAGCAGTTTGCCAGTCTTGAAAAACGGCACTTTCTTGTCTTCGACCTGCACCGCTTCGCCGGTGCGGGGGTTGCGGCCCAGACGCGCATCGCGGGATTTCACCGAAAATGCCCCAAAGCCGCGCAATTCCACCCGGTCGCCCTTGGCCAAAGCCTCGACGATCTCGTCGAACACGGTTTGCACAACCTTTTCGGCGTGCTTCAGCGACAGATCAGGATTTGCATCCGCAATCTTCTGGATCAATTCGGATCGGATCATCTGTTACTCCCCGTGGTCGGCCCAATCCTGTACCGGATTGTTGTCTCGACACATTTGTTCACATGACTGTGAGTGTAGCCGAATTTGCGGCCCATACAAACGAAATTAAACGGCAAAACATCCATGAAAAATGGCCCCACTGCGCACAACGGGGCCTTTTTATAATTCGTTTAGCACAGCTTAGCTGCGGTCAGCCTTTAGAGCCGCGCCCAAGATATCGCCCAGCGAAGCGCCCGAATCAGAAGAGCCATATTGTTCGACGGCTTCTTTTTCTTCGGCAATCTCGCGCGCCTTGATCGACAGACCCAAACGACGGGTCTTGGGGTCGATGTTGGTGACGCGCACGTCGATCTTGTCGCCCAAAGCGAACCGCTCTGGACGCTGATCGCCACGATCACGCGACAGGTCAGACCGGCGGATGAACGATTTGGCACCGTTGTAATCCACTTCGATCCCGCCCTCCTCGATGGCCGAAACCACGACCGAGATGATCGAACCGCGCTTCACGCCGTCCACCGCATCGGTGAAGGTGTCATCGCCCAAGGCTTTGACCGACAGGGAAATACGCTCTTTTTCCACATCCACTTCGGTGACAGCGGCCTTGACCGTGTCGCCCTTGCGGTAGTTGGCAATCGCGTCTTCGCCGCGCTGGTCCCACGACAGGTCGGACAAGTGGACCATGCCGTCGATGTCGCCGTCCAGCCCCACGAACAGACCGAATTCGGTGATGTTCTTGACTTCGCCTTCGATGATAGAACCCACGGGATGGGTTTCAACAAAAACTTCCCACGGGTTGCGCTGGGTTTGCTTGAGCCCCAACGAGACGCGACGCTTGGCGCTGTCGATTTCCAGCACCATAACTTCGACTTCCTGAGAGGTCGAAACGATCTTGCCGGGGTGGACGTTCTTCTTGGTCCAAGACATTTCCGAAACGTGCACCAAGCCTTCGACACCGGCTTCCAACTCCACAAAGGCGCCGTAGTCGGTGATGTTGGTGACGCGACCCTTGTGGATCGATTCCAGCGGATAGGCCTTTTCAACAGCATCCCACGGATCGGATTGCAACTGCTTCATGCCCAAGGAGATACGATGGGTTTCCTTGTTAATCTTGATGACTTGGACCTTAACAGTCTCGCCGATCGCCAAGATTTCCGAAGGATGGTTCACACGGCGCCATGCCATGTCGGTGACGTGCAACAGGCCGTCAACGCCGCCAAGATCCACAAAGGCACCGTATTCGGTGATGTTCTTGAC